>JAITBV010000290.1 GCA_031283395.1 Candidatus Adiutrix sp. | reverse complement strand
TTCCCGCCAGGTCGCCAGGGTCGCCCGTAAGGCGTTTTTTTTCTGGTCCGGCCTGAAACCGACCGGGGCCTGGTCAGGCTCCAGGCCAACGCGCCAGGGGAAGGGGATATTTCCTCCGTCCGGGACGGCGGTCAGCGGGAAAGGCTGGACCTCCAGGCGCGGCAGCCATATCCGACCTCCGGCCAGGACCGCCTCGCGGTCGGTGGACCCCTCGGCCACCTGGTCCGCCCAAGCCGTCAGCAAGCCGGGGGCGGGATCATGGATATCCACCAGGCGTATATCCAGGCCCGGCAGTTCATTCATCAAAGTGCGGCCGTAGCCCCAAAGGGCGGCCTGGCTGGGGAGCGCCGGAAAAATTTCCGTCGGCAAGGCTCCGCCGCACAACAGCCATAGCTTAAGCGGCGGCCGGCCGGCCCGGTCCCAGCCTTGGACCAGGGCCGAGGCGGCCACCAAACGTTCTTCGCCGACCACGTCGGCCCCGGCCTCGGCCGGCTCGGTTTCCAGGCCGAAAGCGAACAGGAGATTCAAACGTCCTTCGGGCGCGTTTTCCTGAAACAGCCGCGCCCAAGCCGCCGGGCCGGCTGTTGGATTTTCATTTTCACCGGGCGGAGCGGTCATTATCCGAAGCTCTGGGCGGCCGGTCCGGCGGCAATGATCTTTCAATCCCTCCAGCCAGCGCCCGGCTGAAATCGAGGGCGCGGCTTCGGTCACCGCCAGCCAGGAGGCCTCCGGTTTTCCATCCGCCGAACCGGCCCGGGCCGTTTCCGGGCCGGCCTGACCCGACAGGAGGCACAGATCATCCGGCCCGGACCAAACTTCCGGCCCGGCCAGGCCGCCGCGGCCTAAAATGTCCCGCCATTCCTCGGCCGTCCGCAGACGGGAAACCGGTTCCCCCGGGTCTGGGGAAAGATCCCACCACCAGGGTTCCAAGCCAAGGATCAAATCAAAAAAATCGGCCGGGCCGAGTTCCGGGGCCAGCAGTAAACCGCCGGGATTAAGCAGGGACTGCAGATGGCCGAGGGTTTTTCCCGGGTCCGCCTGGCCGGATAGTATCCAGGGGGCGACCACCACATCGGCGGCCGGACCCCGGGCGGACAAGCGCTCCAACTCTTCCGTCTCGAAACGCCATCGCGCCGCCCCGTCGACCTGGGTTCGTCCCTGGTCGCCGTTGGCTTCGCCCGGCTCTATCACCCTCATTTCCACCGGCCGGCCGGCCAGAAACGGGCCAACGCTTTCCCACAGGTTATCGCCGGACCACAAGTTGTCCAGAACCAAAACCTTTAAAACAGCCCTTTCCGGCAGGCGGCTGATGACCTGAGCCAGGGCCCTGCCCAGAGCCATATAAAAATCAGGCACGGGCCTGAGAGAAGAAAACAGAAGGCTACGAGCTGTTTTGGCTATCCGGCTCAACTCGTCAGACGGCCCCGAAAAGCGCCGGAAACCTTCAGCCGCCAAGGCGGCCAGGCGGGCTTCGGTCACCGCTTCCGGATACTCGCTTATAAAGGTCCGCCACAGGGTGGCGAAAGGCAAAGGCTCGGGAGACGGGCCGTGGCGTGACGCGAAATCCCCTAGAAAAGCAAGGTAAGCCTGGCGGCCCTCATAGGCCGGATCTGTCATTTCCTGGAAAATCTCGCCCTTGGTCCTGGGGGCGGCCTCAAATTCCCGGACGGCGGCGGCCAGAGTCAGGCTCAACAGGGCGCGGGCCTCTCTGGAAACCGGGGCCGCTCTCATAAGTTCCGCCGTCAATTCGCGGCGGATGGCCGGGGCGGTTCCGGCCAAGTCCACCAAGGCCAGGCGGGAGAGTTCGGCGGGCTCGAAGTTCATCCGCAATAAACCGGGGGCTGAGGCCGAAGCCAGCTCGGCCCGGATCAGCCGGCAATCCTGGACCTGGGCCACGACCACGCCTTCTTCGTCGAACAATTCAAAATCCGCCCGCACGGCCTCGGGGGAAGCCCGCTTGATGGAGGCCAGGGCGAAAGCCGGGCGGCCGCCCAAAAAAGAAACCCGTCCCAGCCAGTGGGGCAGATACAGGCCGGTGAAACCGGCCAGGGACAGGCTCAAAAACAGGGCCTGGAAAGCTGCGTCCAGGAGCCGGGGCGGCAGGAGGCAGGTGGGATCTTCCCCTGGCCCTTGGAAACGGGCCAGGATCTCACCCGCCTCGTTTATCCAGAGCCTGTCCACAGCCTGGAAAGCCGGACCATACTCGATTCTGGAAAGAGCCGTGATTTTATAGAGGAGCGCGCCATCGACCGCTTCGCCGAAGACCTCGGGGGTGACCGCCAGACGGGCCTGGTTTGGAGGCTGGACCCCGGAAAAGGCCCGGACCCGGCCTTCGGCGTGGGTGATCCAGGGTTCCCGGGCCATGAAGCGCCGGGAGACGAGCCTGAAAGTCTGGGCCTTTTCATCCAGCCGCGTTTCCAGGACTCTGAGTGATTCTCCCAGTTCCAGGCTTTGGATCAGGCGCAGATTTTCCACTTCCGGCCTGGGCGCCCCCAAGGCCAGGGAGGTGGCCTTCAAGGCCATTTCAGCCATGGCCGCGGCCGGAAATATGACCCGGCCGGCCACCTTGTGGTCGGCCAGCCAGGGTTCGATGGCTGTATCGAGTTGGTTTTCCCATAACCATTCCGCCCCGGGCCGGCGGCGGCCCAGAAGGGGGTGATCGGATGAGCCGTAAGTCAGGCGTCCGCACTCGGGGGACGGGTCTTTCCAGTGATATTCCCGGTTCCAGGGATACAGGGGCAGGTCGAAAAGCGGCGGCCGGTCCGGGAATTGCCGGGACCAATCCAGGGGCCAGCCCCTGGCCCAGGCCGTCTTCCAGGACATTTCCAGGCGTTCTGTAGTTTTTTCGTCCCTATGCAGGGTGGACAGGGCCGCAGTGCTGACCGCGTGAAAAGAGGAAGTTTCCCGCACATAAAGGTCCAGGACCTTGCTGGGCCCTATTTCCAGGAAGAACCGGGCGCCCAGGTTCAAGGCCGTTTCCAGGGCGGGCTGGAAAAGAACCGGCTGGGCCATGTTGCGCCACCAATAGTTCAAGTTCAGGCCCCGGCCGGGTTTCAGGCGGCCCGTCACCGTTGAAACAAAGGGCAGGCGTCCCGGGCCGGGAACGAGGGCCGGGGCCTGGGAGAGGAATTCTTTTTTCAGGCCGTTCAACCGGCGGCTGTGGAAAGGATATTCCACATTCAGCCGGACGAACAGGCGCCGTTCTTTTTTGGCCAGGGCCCTGACTTGGTCCAGGGCCTCCGCAGCCCCGGTCAGGGTGACGCTTTTAGGAGCGTTGACGGCTGATATTTGCAGGTCCAGCCCGTGTTCGGCGATCCAGCGGGAAGCTTTCTCCGCGGAAACACCCACCGCGGCCAGGCTGCCCAAGCCGCGGGTCCGCTCCTGGATCAGGGCGCGGTGGCGGATGTGGGCGATGGCTTCTTCCAGTTTGAGGATGCCGGCCGCCCAGGCGGCCGCAAGTTCTCCGAAACTGTGGCCCATGACCAGATCGGGTTTTAGTCCCTTGGCCGCCAAGGCCTTGAAAAGGCCGGCCTGAAGGGCGAACAACAGGGGCAGGGCGTGGATCTGGAGGCTAAGCTCGGCGGGGGAAAACGGTTGCCGCAAACGGTTCAATATCGACCAGCCCCACAGTGGTTTCACCAAGGTGTCGATTTTTTCGACCGTTTCCGTGAAGGCGCGGTCGTAGCCCAAGAGATCGCGGCCCATTTCCGGCCAGAGGCCGCCGTTGCCGGAAAACATGAACACGGTCAGGGGACGGCCGTTCCCGGCCGTGCCGGTCGCGGCCAGAGCTTCTCCGAAGACAGTCTGAGGCCTGACCAGGGCCTCATCTGCAGCCGCCAGCCGCAGGTTGGCCGTCAATTCCTCGCGGGAATCGCCGCTGATGATCACCCGGTGCGGCAAGGGCTCCCGCCGGGCCAGAACGGCGGCCGCGACTTCCGCCGCCGGCCGGTCCGGCCTGGCGTCCAGGAAATCGGCGTAGGCCCCGGCCAGGGCGGCCAGGCTGGTCCGGCTTTTGGCCGTCAGGGGCAGGAAAAGTTCCTTCGGGGCTCGGGCGGCCCGCCGCGTCTGTTCGGGGCGCGCCGGCTCAGGCCCTGCCGGTTCGGGGCGCTCCGGGCCGGCCTCTATAAGGACATGGGCGTTGACCCCGCCGAAGCCGAAGGAATTAACCCCGGCCAAGGCCGGTCCCCCAAGGTCGGGCAAGGGTTGGAGCGTGGTGGGCACCTTGAGTTTCAGGGCCTGAAAGTCTATTTCGGGGTTGGGTCGGTTGAAATGGAGGCTGGGCGGAATAAGGCCGTGCCGGAGCGTCAAAACGGCTTTCATCAGGCCGGCCGCGCCGGAGGCCGTTTCCAGGTGGCCCAGGTTGCCCTTGACCGAGCCGAGCCAGAGAGGTTGGCGTTTGTCCGGCGGCAAGGCCCCGCCGATGGCCAGGGCCTCGATAGGGTCACCGACGGCCGTGCCCGTGCCGTGGGCTTCCAGATAGGCCAGGCGGGCCAGGCGCCTGGGCCGGCCGTATATTTCGGTCAGAAGCTCCTTCTGGGCCCGTTGGTCCGGCAGGGCCGGGCTGGCCGTCCGGCCGTTGGCGTTCACGGCCGTGGCTTTGATCCGGGCCCAGATGCGGTCGCCATCAGCCAGGGCCTTTTTATAGGGCTTGAGCAAAAACAGGCCTCCGCCTTCAGCCCGCACATAGCCCTGGCCGCCCTCGTCAAAGGGGCGGCAGCGGCCGTCTTCGGCCAGCATGCCGGCCCGGGAAAAACCGATGAAACTCATGGGGTTGGTCAGGCTGTGGATGCCGCCGGCCAGAGCCAGGGGCAGACCGCCGCTGGTCAGGGCCAGACAGGCCTCGTGAAGGGCCACCAAGCTGGAGGAACAGGCGGTGTCGAGGGTCAGGCTGGGGCCCCGGAAATCGAACTTATGGGAAATCCTATTGGAGACGAGCGACAGGTTAAGGCCCAGCATGGAAAATTCATCCATCAGGCCAACATCGTCCACACGGCTCAAGCTGGCGTCCTGGGAGGCGGCGCCTATATAGACCCCCACCTCCCGTCCGGCCAGGCCGGAAGGCTTAAGGCCGGCGTTCTCCAGGGCTTCCCAGGTCAATTCCAAGGCCAGACGCTGCTGAGGATCCAGGGAAGCGGCTTCCTTGGGGCTTAGGCCGAAAAATTCAGCGTCGAAATATTTATACCCGGGCACCACGCCGGCCGCGAAAGTGACCGAGCGGCCAGGCGTCCCCCGCCTGGTATGATGGTAGCGGCGCTTATCCCAGCGCTCGTCATCGATTTCCGTGACCGCGTCCCGCCCTTCGGCCAACAGGCGCCAGAACGATTCCGGGTCGCCGGCCCCGCCGGGGAAACGGCAGGCCAAGCCGATGACGGCTATGTCATGTTCATGGGCGGTCATGGGAAAAAGCCTTAAAAATTACAATCTCAGCACCACGCCGGTGGCCACGGCTATCTGGTACAAGACCTGGGTGATGTCCTTAACTAACTGCATATTCTTGGTGTCATAGGCAGGCAGCACCAACAGCCGGTCGCCGGGGCCCACCCCGGCGCTGCGGGCCGAAACCACTTCCCCGCTGGGCTTGATGGCCAGAATGTTGCCCCGGTCGGCCCGGTCGGTGTAGCCTCCCGCCCCGGCTATGTAGTCCTTAAGGCTCATATTGGCGGCCCAAGCCAGGCTGTTGGGCATGATCACCTCGCCTGAGACCAGCACCACCCCGCTTTTCTGAGGTATGACTATGGTGTCGCCGTCTTCTAGGATCAGGTCCGCCACTTCGCCTTTCCGGCTGACCACCACGATCCCGTTGGGTTGGACCGTGGAAGCCCTTTGGACGAAATTGCTCACCAATTCCGCCTCCCGGACCCGTATTCCGGCTTCTTCCGCCGAGGAGGAAGTGGCGGTCAGAACGCTCTGTTCCAAGCGCCTCAAGGCGTCCTCGATGGCCTTTTTCTGCTCCTCGGCCACCCGGGGCCGGCGCAGATAGAGCGAGGCGTGGTCGGCCGTGGCTTCATCCACGGCCACATAGGGCAACAGGGACCTAAGGGTGACACCCTTGCGGACGAGATGATGGGCCGAAGCCCCGTCGCCGACCGCGCCGGCCACATTGACCATTATGGCTTCACCCACCCCGGCGGCCTGGAACTCCACCGTGTCGTTGTCCTGCAGAACGAAGTCGCGAAACGCGTCCAGGGTCAGGTGGGCCCGGTAAGGCGCCCGGTTCCGGACCCCGGAAATACTGGCGTGGGTGACGCTGTTCAGGGGAGAGGCCAGCCTGACCAACAGCTCTCCCTTCGTCCGGTCGCCCGCCAGTTCGTAGAGAGCCGGTTCCGGCAACCGGCCGACGGCGGCCACGCTGGGCCCTTTTTGCCTCACCACTATGACGTCACCGTCCTCCATCCGCACACCAGGCAGATCGCCGTTGAGGATGAAGCCGTAAAGGTCCATCGAGGCCAAAGCCCGTCCGCCCCGCCTGATTTCCAGGCGGCGATAGCTGCCCTTGAGGTTGTTGACGCCTCCGGCCTGGTCGAGGTAGTAAAGGGGGGACTCGGTGACGCCCCCGGCGTAGCGGCCGGGCTTGTTGACGAACCCGGTGACATAGACGGCCACCGGCTGGGCGGTCAAAAGGTTCACATAGACATCCACGTTGCCGGTGAAGACAGTGGCCAACTGTCTTTTTACCGCGGCGGTCAATTGGTCCTGGGTTAGGCCCTGGACATGCACCGGGCCGACTTCCGGCAGAAAGAGGTTGCCCTGCTGGTCCACGGGCAATATTTCGTCAAAACTTTTGGCCCCCCACAGGCGCACGGCCACCCGGTCGCCCGGGGTTATCCGGTATTCCTGGTTGAGATTGTCGAAATAGCTGGTGGCGAATTTACCCGTGAACAGGTTGCTCCCGAAGGGCCTTAAGTTTTTCAACGACCCGTCGAAGGGGCTATGGGCCCAGGCCGGGGGGTAATCACGGGCCGGGCTGGGGAAGAGTTCCGGCCGGGCGGCCGGGTCCACCGGCGGTTCAGAGCGCCCGGGCGAAGCGGGTGAGGCCAGTGAGGGGGGCGTGGTGGGCGCCAGGGAAGAGGGAGTCTCCAGGCCTTGGGCCAATAAATGGCCGGCATCAAACATAAAAATGGCAAAAAACAGCGCCAGCGGAAGCGCCGGCCTGGGGCGCGGCGGTTCAAAGGGCCGGAAGCCGAAAAAGAGGCGATTCGTCAAGCCAGGTCCCGGCCAACTTTCACAGAGTTTCATCAATCATTCCTTGCCTTTATGGCTCGGCCTATGAGAATCTAGCTATTTTACCTGAAAATGCCTTTCAAAGCAATACGTCCTGGCACCTGTTGCGTCGCCGGCCGATTTATAGTATCTTCGGGCCAGAGGAAAAACGTGACTTGCGCTCTGAAAAACGGCCCCCGGGCTTGGCGGCGGGCTAGGTGGACTTTGGCAGTGGTGGCGGTTTTTTTTAGCCTCGCCTGCGTCGGTTCCGGCCAGTTGCGGACCTCCGGCCTGAATAGCCCCGCCCCGGCCGACGATCCCCTGGCCGCCGCAGCCGCCTTCGGGACCACCGGCCAGGTCGATATGCTTGAGGGTCCTTGGGGACCGGGCCGGGCCGTTTTTGGCGAGAAATACCTCTCGGCCCTGGGCCAGACCTGCCGCCGGGCGGCCTTCATCGCCGTCACCGGCCAACACCGTGACCTGGCCGTCTGCCAAGACGGAAAGGGCCGCTGGGCCACGGCCCCGGACATCTTCATCCCGGCCGGCGACCGATCCCGGCCCCTATGACCACCTCTTCCGCCTGGGCTGTCCAGGGCCGGGTCGTCTGGGCCCTGATGCTGCGGGAGATCCATACCCTTTACGGCGGCGCCCGCCTGGGCTATCTCTGGGCCCTCATCAACAACTGCTTCGGCGTGGCCGTCTTCTGGCTCCTCCGGGCCATGCTCGGGACCAGGCCGCCCCACGGCATGTCCATCGCGGTCTTCCTGGTTTCGGGTTTCACTATCTGGTTTATAATAAACCGTATCGTCAACAGCTCCATGCACGCCATCAGCGGCAACCGGGCTCTTCTGACTTTCCCCCAGGTGACCCCCCTGGACGTGATGCTGGCCCGGGCCGGGGTCAGCACGGCCACGGAAATCGTCGTCGCCTCCCTGATCATCGCGGCCAGCATGGCCCTGGGGCAAACGTCCCCTGATCCCAATTGGGCCATACTTTTGGCCGCCTTGGGCCTGACCGTCCTTTTCGGCCTGGGCCTGGGCAGTTTATTGGCCGCCCTGAACGTCATTTTCTCGTCCCTGGAAAAACTCGTGCCTCTTGTTTTCCGGCTTTTGTTCTTCGTCTCGGGCATATTTTTCTCCGTCAGCGTCATGCCTCCGGCCATCCAGAAATACGTGGCCTGGAACCCCATTCTGCAGATCATAGAACTGACCCGCCTGGGCCTGAACCCCGCTTACCAGGCGGCGGCGATCGAGCCTCTCTATTTGGCCCTGACCGTTCTTCTTCTCCTGACTTTGGGTTTACTTTTGGAACGCTATGTGCGAACATATACCCGTTAGGGCTTGATCAAAAAGCTATTTCAGGCCGGCCGTCAAAGCCGGGGAGCGGGGACATGATCGAGTTGCGCCGGGTGCGCAAAACTTTTCACATCAAAAACAAAAACCAGCGCCGCCTGGTGCTCAATGGCGTCAGCCATATCTTTGAACCAGGCCGCAACACCGGCATCCTGGGACGCAACGGGGCCGGCAAATCGACCCTGATCAACATCATCGGCGGCAATGAGCCGCCTGACAGCGGCCAGGTCATCAGGAGCAGCCGCCTTTCCTGGCCCATCGGCTTTTCCGGCTGCTTCCACAGCCATCTGACCGGCCGGGAAAACCTGCGCTTCGTCTGCCGTATCTATGGGGCTCCGATCAAAAAAGTCACCGATTTCGTGGCCGACTTTTCAGAACTCGGCCCCTATATGGACATACCGGTGAAAACCTATTCCTCGGGCATGTCGGCCAAACTGGCCTTCGGCCTCAGCATGGCCATGGAATTCGATTTCTATCTGATCGACGAGGTCACCGCCGTGGGCGATGCCTCGTTCAAGGCCAAAGCCCAGAAAGTATTTGAGGAACGTCGCGGGCGGGCCACACTTTTGGTGGTTTCCCACAGTATCCAGACCATCAAAACCTATTGCCAGGAGGCCCTGGTGCTCGACCAGGGGGAGTTGAAGCCCTTCCCGGACATGGACCAGGCCATTGAGCATTACCAGCAAATCTGCCGGACGCCGGCCGTCTTCCAAATGACCGGGACCGACGGGCGCTAACGGGAAAGCGGGCCGGCCCATGACTCGATGGACTTTTCCCAGAAGATGGCTCAGGCAGCCCTGGCGCGATTTATTGAGGAATATTCAGCGGCGGTTTCATGAAAACCTCTGGACCATTTCCCTGCGCCGCTTCTTTCTCCTGACCCTGTCCCCGGCTCTGCTGGTTTTTATCTATACGGCCCTTCTGGCTTCCCCCATGTACATATCGATGTCCAAATTCGCCATCCGGAACATGGAAGCGGGCGGCGGCCTGGTGGGCGGTTTTGACTTGATCCAGCAATTTGTCGGACGCGGCGACAATTCGACCGCCGGTGATTCCTACCTTATCGCCCAATACGTCGTTTCCTGGGACATTTTCTCCAAAATAGACGCCCGGCTGGGCCTTAAGGAGCATTTTCAGGATACCGGGCGCGACCTTATCTCCCGCCTGTCCGGGCGGGCAACTCAGGAAGACATACTGGACTACTGGGCCTGGGTGGTGAAACTGGATTTCGACCGTGACACCGGCCTCATCTCCTGTCAGGTCAAGGCCTATACCCCGGAAATGGCCCAAAGGATAAATAAACTGCTCATTGAATACAGCGAGGCCCTGATAAACGAGATGAACCGGCGCGGCCACCAGGATTCCCTGGACATGGCCCAGGCCGAGGTCAAAACGGCCGAGGAACGCCTGAGCCGGGCCCACGCCGCCATGCGGCAGATGCGGGAAAAGACGACCCATATCTCGGCCCAGACCGCGGCTGAAACCTTGCAGACCATCATCGTCAACCTGGAAGTTGAGGCGGCCAAAACGGCGGCGGAACTAAAGGAGGCCCGGGCCTATATGAGAGACGACTCCCCGGCGGTGGAGACCCTGAAAAGGCGGCTTTCGGCCATCAACGACCAGTTGGCCTCGGAGCGCGGCAAATTGTCGGGCATGAACGCCGAAAGTCAGGATCGGGAATATTTCAGCGCGGTGGTGGGGGCGCTGGAAAATATGCAGTTGGAGGAGGAATTCGCCCGCCAGCAATACACCGCCGCCCTGGCCACCCTGGAGGCGGCCCGCATCCGCAGTGACGCCAAAAACCGCTATCTGGTGGCTTTCGAGCCGCCGCTTCTGCCGGACGAATCGCTCTATCCGCCCATTCTCAAGTCAACCTTCCTTACTTTCCTGGGGACCATGCTGCTTTTGGGGCTGGGCTCGCTGATAACGGCCGCCGTTCGCGAACACGCCGGGTTTTAAAGCCTCGCATTTTTATAAATTGCCGCCCGCATTAAGGCGCGGTCTTAAGGCGCGGCCCATCGCCGTCGATTACGGGTGAATTATTTTGTGATTGCCTAAGAAATATGGTATAATAAACTATGAATATTTTTATGCGCTGGATAGGCAATACCGACCTGGCGGCCGCCGAAAACAGGTAAAAACTATCAGGGAAACGAGGTGGAAGGGATGTCTAGCGTAAAGAGCGAATCAGAACCCCTGGCCGGGTCCGGCTATATGAACCCCTATGATTACCACAATTTTTCCGACAAAAAATCACTCCAGGAAGCGGACCGATTGTTAGGCACGGCGCTTCACAACTATAAAACCGCAGTGGGCTATGGGTTGATGAAGTATAAATTGACCAGCGACGCGCTTGAATTGGCGCTATGGGACATGGATATTTTGGATGGCGACCCCCTAAGCTCCAAGAACAGACTCACCTATTCGCAGGAATTCCGCAATATGCTCGGCTATGCCGATGAGAACGATTTTCCGAACGTCCTGTCAAGCTGGAGCGACCGTCTCCACCCCGATGATAAAGAAAGGGCCTTGAACGCTTTAAAGAGTCATCTTAACGACTATTCTGGTAAAACGATTTTTGATGTCACCTACCGAATGAGGATGAAAAACGGAAAATACCGATATTTTCAAGCTTTTGGCACCACGATGCGTAGCCCCGCCGGCGCCCCGATATGTGTGGCCGGCGCCTTGGCGGACATAACGGAAAAGAAACAGACTCAAGAACAACTGGAAACGATTTGGAATCGTGTCGAAAGCGGCATTGTCATTATCGACGCTGAAACCCGCGAATTATTAGTCGTAAATCCGGCCGCCGCCAGCATGTTCGGCAGCGGTATGGAAACAATGCTTGGGAAAAAATGCAATGAAGTGTTCTGCACGACGGAAAGATGCCCGATCATGGAATTGAATCAGGAGATAGACCGTAGCGAGCGGATATTCAGGAGGGCCAACGGCGAAAAGATAGCCGTCATCAAATCCGTATCCAAAATAGA
>JAITBV010000236.1 GCA_031283395.1 Candidatus Adiutrix sp. | reverse complement strand
GCCATTCGTCCCAGATCTCCTCGGCGTTCTTGAAGGGGACGAGCTTGGGATCGACGCCGATGCGCTTGCCGAAATCCATCAGGATCTCCACGCCCGGACGGCATTCGCCCTGGGGCTTGACGGCCTGTTCGATCAGGGAGTAGCGGCGCTCGGTGCAGCCGTAGACGCCCTCGGTCTCGCACCAGAAGGCGGAGGGGAAGACGGCGTCCGCATACTTCAGGGTCTCGGCGGTCTTGAAGCATTCGGTGATGGCCACAAAGGCGGTCTCCAGGCCCTTGGTCAGCTTGTTGAGATTCGGCAGCGTATGGGCGGGGTTGGTGCAGTGGATAAGGACGGCCTGGACATCGCCCGAAGCCATGCCCTCGAACAGGGCGATGGTGTGGCGGCCCATCTTGGGAGCGATGGTGCCGGCGGGCAGGCCCCAGATCTCTTCCATTTCCTTGCGGTGGGCCTCGTTTTCCACCAGGCGGCCGGTGGGCAGAAGGTGGGCCAGGGCCCCCACGTCGCGCACGCCGCCGCAGGCGTTGGGCTGGCCGGTCAGGGATAGGGGGGTCGCGCCGGGGCGGCAGATCTGGCCGGTCAACAGGTGCAGGTTATGGATCAGGTTGTTGGCCCAGACCCCCCTGACCCGCTGGTTGATGCCCATGCACCACAGGGAGATGGTGGCCGGCGATTCGGCGAACATCTTGGCAATGGCGACGACCGTGGCGGCCGGAACGCCGGTGATCTCCTGGACCTTCTCCGGGGTGTAGTCTTCCAGGAAGGCCTTGTAATCCTCGAAGGTGGCCGGGTCGGTGCCCTTCATGAAAGTGCAGTATTTGCTGTAGAAGCGGGAATCGTCCAGCTCTTCCTTGATGATGACGTGGGCCATGCCGTTCATCAGCGCCAGGTCGGTGCCGGGCTTGAACGAAACGTGGACATCGGCGATGCGCGAGGTGTTGGTGCGCCGCGGGTCGGCCACGATGACCTTGACGTTGGGCGAGCTTTCCTTGCGCCGGGCGATGCGGTCGAACAGGATGGGGTGGGCCTCGGAGGTGTTGGAACCTATGATGAAAAAGCAGGTGGCCGCGTCTATGTCGTCATAGGTGCCCATGGGCTCGTCCTTGCCGAAGCTGGTCAGGTATCCGGCCACGGCGGAGGCCATGCACAGGCGGGGGTTGCCGTCCACGTTGTTGGACTTAAGACCGCCCTTCCACATCTTGTTGGCCACATACGATTCCTCGGTCAGGGCCTGGCCGGAGCCGTAATAGGCGATGGCTTCCGGGCCCTTTTCGGCCAGGGCCTTCTTGAAGCGGGCGGCCGCGAAATCCAGGGCCTCGTCCCAACTGACTTCGGTAAAGCCGTCTTTCTTGCCGCCTTTGCGGATCATGGGCTTTAAGATGCGGTCCGAAGCGTAGATGACCGGGATGAGCATGGCCCCCTTCAGGCACAGGCGGCCCTGGTTGTGGTTGTTGGGGTCGCCCTTGATGGCCACGGCCTTGTCGCCTTTCACGCCGACCAGGACGCCGCAGCCCGTGCCGCAATAACGGCACACGCCCTTGACCCACTTGTCCGCCTGGTCTTCCTGGGCCGAGAGGGTCCCCGGGCCCAAAAGGACGGAAAGCGCGATGCTCGCGGCGGTGGCTTCCAAAAATTCTCTTCTGGTAATGGTCATAATAGTCCTCCTTGTCTTAATGGTCACCGGCTATATTAAAAATCGGTCTTCGCATTGGAAGAAACGGCTTCAAAGGCGGATCGGTGCATGGGGTTCTGGTGCCTGGGGTGGCAGGTGTTGCAGCTTTGCAGTTCGCCGAACTTTTTCTCCATGCGGTTCATTGACGGTTCGTGGCAGCGGGAACAGATGTTTCTCTCCGAAGGCTTGACGCTGAACGGGATGGCCCCCTGGCCGTCGGGCTGCCCGTGGCAGACGAAGCATTTGACCAGCAGGGCGCCGTGCTTGGATTCCTGCCAGTCCTGGGCCAGGACGGGGGTGACCTTGGCGTGGCAGGTGTAGCAGTCGGACAACTCGTCCGGCGCGGCGAGATGGTCGGCCGCTTCGCAGCGCGCCTCGGGAAAGGCCGTGTTGATATAGGCTATAAAACCGGCCGCGGCCGCGGCGATAAGGACGATCCCGGCCACGGCCAAGAGCGGTTTTTTGGGAACGGCCATCAGTCTTTTACCTCCTCCCGCTTGAGCCGGGACGCGAAGGCGGCGTTGGTCTCCAGCCACCTGTCAAATTCCGGCAGGTGCGCGAGATTTATGTGGCAGCCCGCGCAATTATTTTTGGTGGTGCCGTTTTTGCCGAGATAGGCGTCGTGGGCCAGCCGGCCGTAGTCCGAAACGGGCGCATCCTCTTTCGCGTTTTTATAAAGATCCTGGTGGCAGGCCAGGCAATTGGCGTCATCCACAAAGCGGCGGGCCGTCTTTTGGGTGTGGACCCGGTTGAGGCGGCTGGGTTTTGACCAGAAATGCACGGCCAGGTCCTTGACGCCCGAATATGTTTTGACCGCGAAATAGCGCGGCCCGAACCCCTGGGGGATATGGCACTGGGCGCATTCGACGGGGCCCCCCTGCCTGTCTTTGGCGTGGGAGGAGAGATTAAGCTCCGCCAGATAGGGCTCCATTTCGTGGCAGGACATGCAGAACGCCGTGGACGAAGTGGCGTGGAGCGCATAGCCCGTGGCGCCGCAGAAAAGGATAAGGCCGCACACGGCGAGAAATATGGTGAACCCAAGTCGCTGCTGTTTTTTCTCATTCATAAATTCAGTTCACCCGCGGCCCGGTAAAAACCCCGCATCCGTTGCAAACGTAATGGAAAACATGGATTTATTATGTCAAAAAAATGTAAAATTGTCAACGGACAAACCTCACTCGTAGAGCAGAAATTCAAGCCTTTCCCCTTGAAAGGCGGCCAGTTCCCCGGCCCATTCCCGGGCCACTTCCGCGGCCGCGGCCCCGGCGGCCAGGCGCTCGTAAAGGCCGGTCCGGCCCAGGATGAGGTCCAGGGGCCGGCGCTGGTATTCGTATTCATAGGGCGGCCCCAGCGGCTCCAGGCTGTCCGGGTGGAGTTCCAGGATGGCCTGGAGTAGCGACAGGCCCGTGAGAAGTGGCTGGAAGGTCTTGTCCAGGGGAAAGAGTTCCAGCCCGTGGCAGAGCTGGCCGGCCCACTTGTCGAAGGCGGGCTGGAAGGCGGCCGGGCGAAAGGCCAGGCCGGGCAGATCCATTTTTTTGAGGCGGGCGGCCAGGGCTTCGGCTTCTATATAGGGCGCCCCCATCAGGTTGAAGGGGCGGGTGGTGCCCCGGCCCTCGGAGACGTTCAGGCCCTCCCAGATGACCTGGCCGGGATAGACCCAGGCGCTCTCAAAGGTCGGCAGGTTCGGGGAAGGGCTGACCCAGGGGAGCCCGGTGTCGGGGAAGTATTGTTCCCGGCGCCAGTTTTCGCAGGGGATAACGGTCAGGCGGGCCGGCCGGGACAGGCGCCGGTTTATGAACCGGGCCAGTTCGCCCAAAGTCAGGCCGTGCCGCATGGGCAGGGGGTGGAGCCCGACGAAGGAACGGCAGGCCTCTTCCAGGATATGGCCTTCCATATCCAGGCCGCCCAGGGGGTTGGGCCGGTCGAGGACTATGACTTCCAGGTTTGCGGCCTCCTCCAGGCAGTGGCTCAGGGTGTGGGCGAAGGTGTAGACCCGGGTCCCGATGTCGGTGAGGTCGACCACCAGGGCGTCGAGCCCTTCCAGCATGGCCGGGGTCGGCCGGCGCGTTTCGCCGTAGAGGCTGTATATGGGGCGGCCCCGGCGGTCGCGGCCGTGGGGCGATTCCACCATGTTGGCCTGTTTTTCCCCGGCCCAGCCGTGCTGGGGGCCGAAAAGGGCCGCGACGGCGCCGGGCAGGGCCTCGTCGAAGAGGTCCGCGGCGTGGCGGAAACCCGGGCCGAGGGAGGCCGGGCCGGCCAGAAGGCCCAGCCGGGCTTTTTTATAGGACCGGGCCTCGCTGGCCAGAAACCGTTCCAGGCCGGTCCGGGCGGGTTGGGCCGTTGTCACCCGGGGGCCTCTTCGTAAAAGTAGCGCATGGAAGTTTTTTTAAGTTCCCTTAAGCTCTCCAGCACCCGCCAGTCGGAAGCCCGGCAGACTTCGGCCATTTCCGCCAAAAAACCCTTAAGGCGGGCCGGGGAGTCGGCGTGGATCATGGTGTAGAGGTTGAAGGGCCAGCCGGGGGCCGTCCGGCGCTGGTAACAGTGGGAGACATAGGGCAGTCCGGCCAGGCGTTCCCCGGCGGCTTCGATCTCCCCGGGCGCCACCAGCCAGACCACCATGGCGTTGGCCTTGAAGCCGGATTTTTGATGGC
>JAITBV010000216.1 GCA_031283395.1 Candidatus Adiutrix sp. | reverse complement strand
AGATAGATTTTGAACTGGCCCTGGCCCTGGCGCGGGAGCGTGGCTTTAAGGATATCGATGTTCTGGGCGCTCTGGGGGGGCGCTGGGACATGACTTTCGGCAATATTTTTCTGTCCGCGGCCCCGGAGTTCGCCGCCCTAAAGATCCGCTTCCGCCAGGGCCCCTGGAACCTGTTCCTAGTCCGGGGGCCGGCTGAATTAGCCATTGAGGGGGCCCCCGGCGATTTGCTGTCCTTATTGCCCTGGGGAGACGATGTTCGGGGGATCGGCCTAACCGGCTGCCTCTACCCCTTGGACCGGGAGACCCTTCCGGCCGGCCGGTCCCGGGGCCTCAGCAACGAGCTGACCGGGCCATCCGCCGGCCTCGTTTTCGACGCCGGGACTCTCATCGTAATGCATCGGGCCGGGCTGAACCTTTTTCCGTGACTCCGGCCGGGGAATGGTGCTAAAGTGGCTGGTATGAACCTGGGCTTGTTATGTTCCAACGAATGTCCTGAACTGGCGGCGGTCATTGAGGCTGTGGCCGCCGGCCGCCTGCCGGCCGATATCCGGATAGTCATCTCCGACCGCCAAAGCGCGGCCCTGTCCCAGGCCCGTTCGGCCGGGTTCTATGGGGTCTTCATCCCCCGCGCCCCCTTTCATGACAACCGCGACGGCTTCGAACGCCGCCTGGTCGAGGTTTTGGACCAGGCCGAAGTCCGGTTGGTCGTCCTGGCCGGCTACGAACGGGAAACCGGGCCTGTGCTGGCCGGGGCCTTCCCCGGCCGGATCTTCGGCCAAGGCCTGGGGCCGGAGGAACTGGTCGGCCGGCTCGCGGAAAATATCCGGGCCGGTTTGCTCACCCTGGTTGAGGGACCGGAGCAGGCCTCCGGAGGGCGGCCATGAAAAAAAAGAGCCGCGGCTCTCCCGTCCCGGCCGGTCCGTCGGCTTTCAACCCGGCCTTCTCCGGCTTGGCCGGCCTGAAGAATAGCCTTCGGCCATCGGTTCCGGCCGCGGGCCCGGGTCTGTCCCCGGCGGTCCCGCCGCCGGCCGCGCCGGTTCCCCCCGTTGCGGACGAAGCCCTTTTCCGGGCGGAAATGGCCGATGTCACCCCCCTGACCCCCAAAGCCGTCTCCAGGCGCCTGAAGGAAGCTCCGCCCCCCCGGGCCTGGCCAACGCCCCGGATGCCCGATGAGGATATCGAGGCCCTGCGCAGCCTGGCCGACCTGGTCAGCGGCCGGGCCGAATTCGACCTGACCCACACGGCGGAATTTGTGGAAGGTCAGACCAGGGGGCTGCCGCCCACCCTTATGGAGCAGCTTCGGGCCGGGCGCATACCTTTTCAGGACCACCTGGACCTCCACGGCCTGACCCTCACCCAATCCGAGGCGGCCGTGACCCGTTTCATCCTGGATTCCGTGGCCAAGGGCCGGCGTTCGGTCCTTCGCATCCACGGACGGGGCCTGGGGTCGCCCGATGGGGTGCCGGTGATCAAGCCCCATTTGGAAAATTTGCTCCTTCACGGCCCGGCCCGGAAATACATCCTGGCCTTCACCACGGCCCGGCCCGTGGATGGGGGCCTGGGGGCCAGCTATGTCCTTCTGCGGGGCTGAATAATGGATCAAAATTCCCTTACGGACCGGCCCATGACCTTCGACGGTTTTTTGGAGGGCGAGAGCAACCGCCTGGCCCGGCTGGCCTTGGCCGACCTGGCCGGGGGCCGGGCCGCCTGGGGCGTTCGGAGCCTCATGCTGACCGCCCCCGGCCCCTGGGGCAAGACCCATCTTCTGACCGCCCTGGCCCATCGGCTTTCTGAAACCGGGGGCCGGCCCGGGCTGGTCCTGGAGGCGGGAGCCGAGGCGCGGTGGCCAACGGATTGGCCGGAGGAGACCTTGGTCATTGTGGATGATGTCCACCTTTTGGCCGCACGGCCGGATCTTCAGCAGCGTCTCATCCAGGTTTTCGACGCCGGCCCGGCCCGGCGGCCCGGCCTGGTCTTCAGTGCCCCGGCCCCGCCGGTCCGCTTGGGCGGCCTGTCGGACCCGCTCCGGTCCCGGCTGGGAGGAGGGCTGGTCCTGCCCCTGGGCGGGCCGGAATATGAGCTTATGTTGGCTCTGGTCGAGCGCCGGATAGGGGAGTTGGGTCAGTCCTGGCCCCCGGAATTACCGGCCGCCCTGGTCCGCCGGGCCGAGGGGGATCCCCGCCGGCTATTGGGCCTGGTGGAGACCCTCCATTTCATCGTCAGCCGGGCGGCTTTAAGCCCGGCCGAGGCCCTGGCCCGCCTGGGCCCGGCCGAAAGCGCTGCTGATAGGGCCTCGGCCGTGAACCTTGACGACATACTGGCCGGGGTGGCCACCGCCTTTGGTTTGAAAGTTTCCGATCTGACCGGCCATTCCCGCCTGCGCCAGGCCGCCTGGCCGCGGCGGGTGGCCATGTTCCTGGCCCGGGAACTGACCCGCCTGACCACCACGGAAATAGGAGCGGCCTTCGGCGGGCGCGACCATTCCACCGTCATCCATGCCCTTAAAAAGATAAACACCGAACTTAAGCTGCCCGCCCAGGTCAAGCTGGTGGAAAACATCAAGCGCACCATCCTAATGTCCCGGCCGGAGCCGTGAGGGCAAAAAGGTTTATTTGAGGCTTGACCTGTGATATAATTTGGAACAGTTTGATAAGCCGCCCTTAAAAGAGGGAAATGGGGAGAGATGACCGAGCTGGCCGAAGGTGCTCGCCTGCTAAGCGAGTGTGGGATGTAAAGTTCCACCGAGGGTTCGAATCCCTCTCTCTCCGCCATATAACTCATTGAATTATTTTGATATTTTACTATTTAAAGGGCTCGAAAGCCATTGCCAATCCATTGTCAAAACTTGTAATGAGGCTCAGCCGGCGGCTCCGCAAATCCTTCATTTTCTCGCTTTCCAACTTAAGGTAACGGTCAAAAGTTTTGTTCGTTGTGTGTCCTGTCATTTTTCGAATTTCTTCGTTGAAGCGATATAGTAATCACCTGACAGTTGACCATTTTAAGAGGTGTTGGTTCAGGCCGGCGAGGCGGGGTATGTTCCGGCAATTTTAGGATTTATGACCTGCGGAGCATGAAGTGAGCCGACATGGCGAACACGAAAAAAGCTAGTAGCAATACCGACAAGGCCGCGCCCTCCGCCGGAGAATTGGTGGTCTACCAGGCCGATGATGGCCGGGTAAAGGTGGAAGTTCGCCTCCAAGACGAAAGCGTCTGGCTGACTCCGCAACTGATGGCGGCTTTATTTCAGACCACAAGGCAGAATGTAATTCTTCATATTTCAAACATTTATAAGGAAGGCGAACTGTTGCCGGAAGCAACTTGCAAGGATTTCTTGCAAGTTCGCCAGGAAGGTGAGCGGGCGGTTCAGCGGAAGCTGACCTATTACAATCTGGACATGATCATCTCCGTGGGCTACCGGGTCAAGAGCTTGGTGGCCACCCGTTTCCGCATCTGGGCTACCCAGAAATTGAAGGAATATATTATCAAGGGCTTTGTCCTGGATGACGAGCGGCTCAAGAATCCCCCCGTGGCCGGATCATCGTCCCTGCCGGATTATTTTGATGAACTTCTGGAACGTATTCGGGACATCCGGGCCAGTGAGCGGCGGATGTATCTGCGGGTGCGGGAAATTTTCGCCCTAGCCGGAGATTATGACCCGAGCGGCACGGGGACCACGAAGTTCTTCAGCGTTATTCAAAATAAGTTGCTCTTCGCGGCCACTGGCCAGACTGCCGCCGAATTGATCCACAGCCGGGCCGACCACCGAAAGCCCCAAATGGGCTTGACAACGTGGCAAGGCGGTGAAGTGCGGGCGTCTGATGTGACCGTGGCCAAGAACTATCTGGCCGAAGGAGAGATTGACGGTCTGAACCGCATCGTGGTCATGTGGCTGGACTACGCTGAAGACCAAGCCACACGGCGCAAGCAGGTTTTCATGAAGGATTGGCAGAGTAAGCTGGATGAATTTTTAAAGTTCAACGAGCGTAAAGTGCTGACGGATTCAGGTCGGATCAGCAAGAAGAAGGCCGACGACCGGGCCAAAGACGAATATGGACTCTACGCCACTCGACGGCGGGCCGAGAAGGAAGCTGTCGGCGAAGCGGAAATGATGAAAGAGTTGGAAGAATTGGCCCGACAGGGGCGTAATGGCGCAAGACGAGGATAATAACCGATCAGGTCTTTCATTAACCAACGCTTGATGCGTTCATG
>JAITBV010000169.1 GCA_031283395.1 Candidatus Adiutrix sp. | reverse complement strand
AACATGTGGGCGGGCGATATGGGTTCGCCGTAATGGGCGATGATATTCTCCTGGTCAAAAACAGTCAGGGCCAGAAAGTCCGGGTACTCGTTCATTTGAGAGGCCATGACAGTCGCCATTTCCTCGTTTGACCCAGCCTTCAGCAGGCGTTCGGCCACCGTGGCGGCGTCTGATTTCAACAGGCCGATTTGCGTGGACGCCAAATGATCGGCGATGTCCAGGGCAAAAGACATGTCCTGCTCAATTGCGGTAATAAGGTTTTGCCTGGTAAAAAAAAGGCTTGATAAGAAATTGGCCGTCGTAAGAAAAAAAACGATCAAGATTATTATAAGAGCGGCTTTTATTCTCATCGACATAAGCTGTCTCCCGGAGGTACTTCCTATAACGAATCATAATACTTGACAAAAATCTCCGTGTCAAGTTTTTGCGGGAAGGCCCGGAGATGTCAACCCGGGGCCGGTTCGGGGCGGATGTTTTTGGCCCATGAAATCCGCCGTTTCTTGTAGTGCAGAAAAGAAAAATATGCTATATTTAAGCAAAAGTAAGTGCAAATAGCCTGGCCGGCCTGTTCAAAGAGGCTGAAACCACATTAAGGCCGGCTCAGCCCATCCACTGTCAACAACAGATCTAAAGGATCAGGTGCGCCATGTTAAAATTTATGACAGCCTCAACGGCCCAGGTTGACGATCCCGAGGCGGCGGTGGCCGAAATTCTGGAACAATTGGATCTGGCCCAGGGATTGCTGAAGAATTCCGTAGGCATCATCGTCTGTTATAATGACTTTATTTTCTCCGGCACCCTCGACTCCCTGCGTGAGCATCTGCCTTTTGACGTCATCGGTTGCACGGTCATAGGCAGCGCGACCGGCCGGACCTACGGCATGGAGCAGCTCAGCCTCACGGTTTTGACCAGTGACGAGATACAGTTTTCCGTATCCATGTCCCCCGATATATCCAAAGACAACATGGCGGGACCCATTGAGGAAACCTGGCGGCAGGCGCGGGCCAAGCTGCCGGGCGATCCCGGTCTCTGCCTCGCGTTTTTCCCCATCATGAAGGAAGTCAGCGGAGACCAAATGGTCAGGCAGCTTGACGCGGCCTGCGGCGGTCTGCCTATCTTCGGCACCCTGTCCAACGATTCGTCGCTGAGTACCGATGAGAGCCGCACCTTCCTGAACGGAGATGCGCATTCGAGCCAACTGGCCCTTCTTCTTCTGCACGGGCCGCTGGATCCCCGCTTTTACGTTGCCTCGATTTCTCCGAAGCATATCCAGCATCAAAAGGCCATGATCACGGCCTCGGAAGGATATATGGTCTCCGAGGTGAACAATATGCCGTTCATCGACTACCTGGCCAGCATAGGCGTCCAGAAGGAAACGCTTACCGCCCTGACCACCTTGCCTTTCATGGTGGATTACGGCGACGGCGCACCGCCGGTGGCCCTGGCCATATACTCCATATCGCCGGAAGGCGCGCTCTGCGGCGGTCTTATGCCGGTCGGCGCCTGGATCACTTTTACGGAAATCGATTATGAAAGCGTCATGGAAACAGCCGAATCCGCTCTCCGGTCGGCGCTGGAAGATGTGAAAAAAAACGGCGCCAACGGAATACTGGCGATCCCCTGTCTGACGCGAAGCCTGATGATCAGCCCGAATGTGGAAGATGAGATGAAAAAAACCGTGGACCTGATTGATGAAAAATTGCCGTTCATGATGCTCTACAGCGGAGGGGAGGTCTGCCCCCTCCACGCCGAGGCCGGCGCGCTGATCAACCGTTTTCACAATTATACATACACCCTGGTCGTTCTTTAAGATGACTATACACTGGCCGGCGGGACGACGACACGCCCGCCGACCGGCTTTTTGGGGCCGCATCGCTTGAATGGGTCGGGTTTGAGCCTGGCGTGGGAATTATTATGGACGAAGAAGTTTTGCGGCAACAAATAGACCTGCTGCAAAAAGAAAACACCAAACTCACCCGCCAACTGGCCCGGCTCCAGTCCACCGTGGATCGTCACAAGGCAATAGACGCTTCCTTGAAAAACATCAACGCCATGCAGGAGGTGGAGAGAAAAAAACAGCAGCAATACCTGCGGCTCCTGCTGGAAAACAGCCCGGATATCATTATTTTGTTTGACGATTCCAAGCGTTTTGCCCATTGCACGAGTACTTTTTTAAAAGCGGTGCGCATTCCGCATATCAGTTTTATCCAGGGCAAGGAATTCGCGGAGGTTTTCAGAGCTTTCGCCTCTCCCGAGTGGGTGGAGAAAGTTTCAGACCTGATGAATAAGGCTGTCGAGGAAAAACGATTCATCAGCTTTGAGGATGCTTTCAGCCTGGATGCCCACGGCGACCCGCGCCGTTATAAGGTGCATTTCACCCCCATTACCGGCATGGGAGACGTGGTGGAAAGCTCCCTGATGCTGTTTCACGACATAACCGACATCCGCCTGGCCCAGGAAAACGCGGAGCTGGCCCGGGAGGCGGCTGAACACGCCAGTATGGTCAATAGCGAATTTGTGGCCAACATGAGCCACGAGATTCGTACGCCCATGAACGCCGTTCTGGGCCTGACCCACCTGGCCCTGCAGACCGACCTGAACGAGCAACAATATGAATATATACATCGCACCGAGGTGGCGGCCAAGGCCCTGTTGCGGATAATAAACGATATTTTGGATTTTTCCAAGATAGAAGCCGGCAAGCTGGAAATGGAGGAGACCGAGTTCCACCTGGGCGATCTGATGCGCGGGGTCATGGAAATGCACGCCGAAAAAGCCCACGCCGCGGGTGTGGAATTTGCCCTGGATCTGCCCGTCGAGACTCCATTCGGCCTTTTGGGCGACCCGGTGCGCCTGGCCCAGATCGTCAACAACCTCATCGGCAACGCCCTCAAATTCACTGCCAAAGGTGCGGTCATAGTCCGCGTGGCCACCCTGGAATCCACATCCGAAACCGCCTTTCTGAAGTTCACGGTGGAGGACAGCGGCATAGGCCTGAGCCCGGGGCAGGCGGCCAAACTTTTCAACCCCTTCACCCAGGCCGATGCCACCACCACCCGCAAGTATGGGGGGACCGGTCTGGGCCTGGCCATTTCCAAGCGGCTGGCCGAGATGATGGGCGGCGAGATCTGGTGCCAAAGCGAATCAGGCCGAGGCAGCACCTTCGGCTTCACCGCCCGTTTCAAGCCCTGCCACCTGGAGGACGCCGGCCCGACCTTGACCTTAGACTCCTTCAAGGGGCTCCGGGTCCTGGTCGTGGACGACAATGCCCAGGCCCTGGAAATTCTGAGCCATACCCTGTCGTCCATAGGTTTCCTGGTGGTCACGGCCGCCTCGGGCGAGGAAGCCATTAAGCGTTACGCCGAGGCTTCCGGCCAGGGGATCAAGTTCGACCTGATCGTGGTCGATTGGCAGATGCCGGGCATGGACGGGGGTGAGGCGATCCGGCGTATGGGCGAGGCCTGGGGGCCCCTGCCGGCCGTGCTGATGGTAACCGGGTTCAGCCGCGAAGAAGTGGCGGACAGCGCCCGGGCCGCGAACATAAGCAAGATCCTGACCAAGCCCCTTTCCCTGTCTTCCCTTCATGACTCCCTGATGGAAATTTTCGGTCGGCAAAAAGTAAAAGCCGGCAAGAAAAAAGGCGCCGCAGCCGACGATTTGAGCCTTATCGAGGCCGTTCGGGGAGCCCGGATCCTTCTGGCCGAAGACAATGAAGTCAATCAATTGGTGGCCAGCCGGATACTGGCCAACGCCGGTTTTGAAGTGATGATCGCCGGCAACGGCCTGGAGGCTTTGGACCTGGCGCAAAAGGAACGATTCGACCTGATCCTCATGGACATCCAGATGCCGGAAATGGATGGACTGACAGCCACGGTCCGTCTGCGGGCCCTGCCCCAGTTCCAGGATCTGCCCATTGTGGCCATGACCGCCCACGCCATGAGCGGGGATAAGGAACAAAGCCTTAAGGCCGGCATGAACGATCACATCAATAAACCGATCAGCATTCCGGAACTTTTTCAGGCTTTAGCCCGCTGGATCCCGCCCCGGAACAACTCCGCCTCCTGATTGGTAAAACAGAAAGCCGCCCTGGCGGGCCAGCTTGCTTTTGGCGCGGCGGCGGGTTATAATCAATATATACACTCATAGATGACCAAACCGAAGGGGCCATGACAATGGAACAGAAACCATTGCTGATAGTCTGGAACGATTCGTATAATACCGGGATCAGTATCTGCGATGAGCAGCACCGGGGTATCGTTTCCATCATCAACTCCCTGCATTTTTCGCAGTCGATGCAGACCAGCGCCGCCTTTTTGCGCCCCATCGCCGAAATGATCATGGGCTATACCAAAATCCACTTCTCAATAGAAATTACACTGCTGGAGGAATCAGAATACCCCCGGCTCCAGGAACACCAAAACCAGCATGATCACCTCATCACCGAAGTCAACCGAATTTTAGCCGCCTGTCTGCATGACGGCGAAGACCCGAAACAATTTTTGAATTTTCTCAAAGAGTGGCTGCTGGTGCACATCGCTCACGAAGATAAGGCCTACAGCGCCCACTTGATGGAATACCTCAAGAACCAGCACCGTCGGCCCTGATTTTTGTTTTCAGAACCAGAGCCGCCCCCCGATGTCATTCAACGGAATGATAACCCGCCATCACAAGTCAATTATAAATTTTTTCTGCCATTTTTGTTATCCTTGACTTTTTTTCCGCCTTATGGTGTAATTTTATTCAGGTACCGAAAATACCTCGTTGCGGTCGCACGCCCGTAGCCGTGTTTTTTTCGTTCCATAGAAACTGGCACGGCCGGGTGTGGACTGAATAAAAGACCGCAAGGGAATAGGTTCGCAGTTCAACGAGCTGTTTTCGCCGCCCGGCCTCTATATTAGAGGCCATGAACTAAAACTGGACGGTGTTTGTGCCGGCATTGTTATATATGCCTCTCGCCAACCAATCCCCTTTCAGTATCAAGCCCCTAAAGCGCCGGTTAGGCCATGAACCGACTACGAATGAATGTGGGCCAGATGAATTTCACGCAAATCAGGGAAAGATTTCGGTTGGGGAGGGATAATGGTCAACGTCCATAGTAAAATCATCCTCGTTGACGACAACATGGCCAACCTGACCATGGGCCGGAATATGCTTAAGACTTTTTACGAGGTCTATCCCGCGCCGTCCGCGGCCAAGCTGTTCGAGATACTTGAAAATGTCCTGCCAGA
>JAITBV010000070.1 GCA_031283395.1 Candidatus Adiutrix sp. | reverse complement strand
CTGATCCAGGCGGTCATTGCCGAAACCATAAGTTTTATCAATACCATAACCCAGTGCTATCCCGAAGCCGACCCCACCTTGAGCCTCCTGGTGGAGGCCACCCGGCCCTACGGCCGCCTGGTTTCGCCCGGGCTTTTGCACTGATCGCCACCAACCCCAACCCGTCCGACACCCAAAAGAGACCGCCGCCCGGTTGGCCAAGCCGGGCGGCATTTTTTATATCCCCGCCGGCCCCTTGACAGCGGGGCCGGCTCCGTCAATAATAGGCCAGCGGAAATCCCCCAAAAGCCCGGATGGTGGAACTGGTAGACACAAGGGACTTAAAATCCCTCGGCTTTGCGGCCATGCCGGTTCGATTCCGGCTCCGGGCACCACGCGAAGCGCGTATGGCCAAAACCATGCAATAGGAGGCAGCAAAATGAGTAATGAGCACAAGTTTTTTATTTGCAAGATCTGCGGCAATGTGGTCGGGTTCGCCCTGGCGCGGGGAGCGCCGCTTACCTGCTGCGGTGAAAAAGTGACGGAACTTGTTCCCAACACCGTCGAGGCCAGCGCCGAAAAGCACCTGCCCGCGGTCACCGTTTCCGCGGGGGCCTTGGGCGTTGAGGTCGGCAGCGTGGCGCACCCGATGACCGACGAGCACCACATCGCCTTTGTATTCGTGGGCACCAAAAAGGGCGGTCAGCGCAAAGCCCTGAAGGCCGGCGAAGAACCGAAGACGGCCTTCAGCTTTACGGATGACGAACCCCTGGCCGCTTACGCTTACTGCAACCTCCACGGGCTGTGGAAAACAGAGGTAAAGTAGGCGCGGTTACGACGGGGCCGGGGCCGGGGCTTCGCCCCGGCCCTTGATATATGGCGGAGGAAGGCCGGACAATGCCCAAAAGAACCGACATTGAGACGATCATGATCATCGGGTCCGGGCCCATAATCATCGGGCAGGCCTGCGAGTTCGACTATTCGGGGACCCAGGCCTGTAAAGCGCTGAAAAGCCTGGGATACAAAATAATACTGGTCAATTCCAACCCCGCCACCATCATGACCGATCCCCTCGTGGCCGACATAACCTACATTGAACCGCTCAATGTCGCCAGGCTCGCCGAGATCATCGCCAAGGAGAGGCCCGACGCCCTGCTGCCCAATTTGGGCGGCCAATCCGGCCTCAATTTGAGCCTTGAACTTCACAAGGCGGGCGTCCTGGACCAATACCAGGTCAAGGTGATAGGAGTCCAGCTTGAGGCTATCGAGCGCGGGGAGGACCGGATAGAGTTCAAGAAGACCCTGGACCGGCTGGGCCTTGAAATGCCTAGGAGCTACGAAGCCTTGTCGGTCGAGCGGGCCGAGGAGGCCGCCGACGGTCTCGGGTACCCGGTGGTGATCCGGCCGGCTTTCACCCTGGGCGGGACCGGCGGCGGCCTGGTTTACAACAAGGAGGAACTGCAGCTCGTCGCCAACCGGGGCCTGGCGGCGTCGCTCATAGGACAGGTCTTGATCGAGGAAAGCGTTCTGGGCTGGGAAGAACTGGAAGTCGAGGTCGTCCGGGACTCGAAAAACCAAATGACAGCCGTTTGCCTGATCGAAAACATCGATCCGATGGGCGTTCACACCGGCGATTCGTTCTGCGTGGCGCCCATGCTCACGATAGGGGAAGAACTCAGGGAAAGACTCAGGCAAATAGCGTTCAGCATCGTTTCGGAGATAGGGGTCATCGGCGGGACCAATGTGCAGTTGGCTCACGATCCCGCCACCGGCCGGGTGGTCGTCATTGAGATCAACCCGAGGACCTCCCGTTCCTCGGCGCTGGCCTCCAAGGCGACCGGGTTCCCCATCGCCTATGTGTCCGCCCTTTTGGCCGCCGGGCTCACGCTGGACGAATTGCCGTATTGGAAAGAAGGAACGCTGGAAAAATATGCGCCCTACGGTGATTACGTTGTCCTGAAATTCGCCCGGTGGGCCTTTGAAAAATTCAGCGGGATAGAAGACAGGCTCGGCACGCAGATGAAGGCGGTCGGGGAAGTGATGAGTATCGGCCGGACCTTCAAAGAGGCTTTCCAGAAGGCTATCCGCTCCCTGGAGATCGGCCGCAGCGGCCTGGGCTTTGCCAAAAATTTCAACGAACTTCCCCTGGAAGAGCTGCTTAGGCAAATCGCCGTCCCCAACAGCGAAAGATATTTCACCATATACGAGGCCCTGCGCAAGGGGGCCGATGAAGAAAAACTCCATGACCTTACCGGCATCAAAAAATACTACCTTGAACAGATGAAGGAACTGGTGGGACTGGAAAATGAAATTTTGACCTGGAAAAAGAGGGTGCTGCCCGATGATCTGCTGGTCCGGGCGAAGAGGGACGGCTTTGCCGACAAGTATCTTTCAACGCTCCTGGAGGTGCCGGAGGAATATATCAGGCTGCACAGAAAGGTCGTCGGGATACATGAGCAGTGGGATGTCGTGCCGGTCAGCGGCGCGGACGCCGAATATTATTACTCGACCTATAACGGGTTGGGCCGGCTGACCGGCGAACTGCGCGAGTCCAGGATAAAGCGCGGAATCGGGGGGGAAGCGGGGGCCGGGGGCCGCGGAAAGGTCATCATCCTCGGAGGCGGCCCCAACCGGATCGGCCAGGGTATTGAATTCGACTACTGCTGCGTCCATACCGCCCTGGCGCTCCGTGACGCCGGGTTCAGGACGATCATGATAAACTGCAACCCCGAGACGGTTTCCACCGATTACGACACTTCGGACAAGCTCTATTTCGAGCCCCTGACCGTCGAGGATGTCCTGTCCATCTGCCTTCACGAAAAACCCTTGGGCATAATCGTCCAGTTCGGCGGGCAGACCCCGCTGAACATCGCGATGGAACTGAAGAAGGCGGGAGTCCCCGTCCTGGGCACGACCCCCGAGGTGATAGCCCTGGCCGAGGACAGGGATCTGTTCAGAAAGATGATGGAACAGATGGATATCCCCATGCCGGAGTCGGGGATGGCCGCAAACTATGAGGAAGCGGCCTCGGTGGCGGGCCGGATCGGCTATCCGGTCATGGTCAGGCCCTCGTATGTTTTGGGCGGGCGGGCCATGGAAATTGTCTTCGACCATGAACAGCTCAAAAATTATATCCAGGTCAACGCCCACTACATCGGCGGCGACGCGCCGATACTCATCGACCGTTTTTTGGATAACGCCATTGAATGCGAAGCGGACGCCCTGGCTTACGGCGGCCGGACGTTTGTGCCGGCCGTCATGGAGCATATCGAATATGCGGGCATCCATTCCGGCGACTCGGCCTGCGTGATCCCCACCATAAACATCACCGATGAACAGCTTGAAACGATCCGCGACTATACCGGAAAGATCGCCGGCGAACTGGGGGTGGTGGGCCTGATGAATATCCAATACGCCATCCACCAGGGAAAGGTCTATGTCCTGGAGGCCAACCCGCGGGCCTCCAGGACGGTGCCGCTCATATCGAAGGTCTGCAACCTGTATATGGCCAAACTGGCCACCCGGCTGATCATGGCCGGGCACACCGGGGAACGGTTCGACCTGTCCGCCCTGGGTAAGCCCGAGATACCGTATTACGGGGTCAAGGAGGCCGTGTTTCCTTTCAATATGTTCCCGGAGGTCGACCCGGTCCTGGGGCCTGAAATGAGGTCCACGGGCGAGGTCCTGGGCTTGTCGGATTCCTTCGGGCTCGCCTTTTACAAAGCCCTGGAAGCCGGCAAGAGCGTTTTGCCCCTTTCCGGCTCGGTGCTGATCTCCGTGGCGGAAAAAGACAAGACGGGATCGGTGGAAGAGGTCGCCCGGCGGTTTGAGGCTCTGGGGTTCAAAATCTTCGCCACCCGGGGGACCCACGCCTATCTCACCTCCAGGGGCATAAACGCCGAGGTCATCAACAAGATGCGCGAAGGCCGCCCGAATATAGAGGACGCCATAAAAAATAGCCAGTTGGACATGATAGTCAATACGCCCAGCGGCAAACTCAGCAATGACGACGGCTCTTATATCAGAAAATCGGCCATTAAACACAATATCCCCTATTTGACGACGCTGACCGCCGCCCTGGCCGGCGTGAAGGGCATCGCGGAGAAAACCAGAAAACCGGTGGAAAAAGTCCATTCCCTTCAAGAATATCACCAAAGGGCGGCCCCGGCATGACCGGGGGCGGCTTAGGCCCGGCCGTTTTCCTGGACCGCGACGGCACCCTGAACCAGGACAAGGGCTATGTCCATCTCTGGGCGGATTGGGAATGGCTGCCGGGCGCGCCGGAGGCCCTGGCCAAACTGAAGGGGGCCGGCTTCAGGCTGGTGGTGGTCACCAACCAGGCCGGGGTGGCCAAGGGTCTTTATACTGAAAATGCCGTGCGGGAACTGCACCTGTTGGCCAACCGGGACCTGGCCGGGCGGGTCCCGGCCGCCCTGGACGCCTTCTATTACTGCCCTCACCATCCCCATTACACCGGGCCCTGCTCCTGCCGCAAGCCGGCTCCGGGCCTCATTGAACGGGCGGCGGCCGAGCATGGCCTGGACCCGGCCCGCTCCTTTATGGTCGGCGACAAGCTCAGCGACGCGGCCGCCGGACTGGCGGCCGGCTGCCGCTCCATCCTGGTTCTGACCGGCCACGGCCGGGCCGAGGCGGCCGCGGCGCCCCCGGACCTGCCGGTGGCCGGGGACCTGGCCGGGGCGGTCCGGCTCATCCTGGCGGGTGGTTGAATTAAGATTTTGACTGTGCTATTATAAAAAATTCCAGCCGGAATAAT
>JAITBV010000055.1 GCA_031283395.1 Candidatus Adiutrix sp. | reverse complement strand
CCAAACCCAAAACTAAACCGGCCCAAGTCCGGCGAACCGCCGCCCCCAAAGCGTCCCCCCAAGCCGCCCTTATCCGTGACCTGAGAATCAAGGCCGGATTGAGCCAAAAGTCTTTGGCTGAAAAACTTAACGCCAGCCAAAACGCTGTTTCCCAATTGGAAACTGGCAAGCTTAAACCAAGTGTGGATATGTCCATAAAGCTCGGGCAGATACTTGGAACGCCTTTCAAGGACTTGATGGAATAGCTTTCCTCAATAAATGAAGATTGAAACGAACGATGTTCGCTTTTTTTCCGGGGGCTTTCGAGCCCCCGGAATGTTTCTGTCCCCTCAATACGCCGCAGCATAAGGCCCTCTAAAGACCATATCCTTGGTGATGATGACGTTGAACTGGTAGCCCGGCCTGATTTCCAAGGTGGGCTTGATGTTCAGGTTTTTTTGGAGCAACTGAAGGGTCGTCTGGCCGAGTTGGGCGGCCAGGGCTGAAATCATCTCATCTTGCATGGTGGTGGAAGTTTGGCCGCCGTTATTGGAGTCGCTGGCCTGGTCAATGGCATAGCTCATGCCCCCGGTGATAAGGGACATCATGATGGCCGAGCCGAATATTCGGAGATAGTGATTATTCACCTGGTCGTTGAAGCCGGCATAACCTGCCATATCGGCTCCGGGCATGGCCCCCAGGGTCACAGACGAACCATCGGGGAAAACCACCCGATTCCAGGCAATAAGCACTCTTTCCTGTCCATAGACCACCCGGGAATCATAGACGCCATAGAGCTTGGCCCCTTGGGGCAGAAGCAGATGCCGTCCCGAGGCCGTGTCATAGACGTTTTGGGTGACTTGAGCTATGAGACTGCCGGGCAAATCAGAGTTGACGCCGCTGACCATGACCCCAGGGATAACCGTGCCGGTTTTGACCTCGAACTTGCGGCCGGCTTCCCGGGTGTAGGGTGACACCCAATCTCGGGCGTCAGCGCGGACAAAGAAGGCTTCCTTGTCACGGTCGGCGGCCGGATCGTAGCCGTCCGGTCCCAGGCTGGAGTTAGACTGTCCGGCGGTATATCCATCCCTGTCCATTTCAACGCTGTCAGGATTCGCGCTATAGGCCCGGTCCCGTTTGACCAGAAGAACCGAGCTATAAGCCAGTTGCGCCCGCTCGAATTTGCGGCGCCGGATTTCATCGGCTTCACGGCGGGCGGCCTCCAAATCCGGGTCCACTGGCGGCGGGCCGACATAGGTAGTGGTTTCCGGTTCTCTTGAGGCGGGTTTATTGTCCGTATGGAGCGGGAGGGCCAAGCCAAGCCCCTCCACAGGAGCAGACAGTGGCTTGTTTTCTTGTTCCACCGCCGAAAACCCGGCTCCGTGAGACCCATCTTCTTTCTGGGAACTCAGCCCGAACATCAACACCACCAGAAGGCCGGTGACCACGACCAAAATGGCCATCAGCACCCGACGGTCGGTTTTTTTGACTTTCGGCCCCGTGGATAAAAAGCCGGGGCTGGCTGATTTTTCACTCATGGCGTTTCTCTCCGGTTCTGGTTAGTGCCTGGGCTTCCAAACCGCCGTCGCCCAAGTGATAAACCCTGCTTTCTATAAGGCCGTCCGAGACGGTCATCTTGGCGAACCAGAGACTTTCGTTGAAGCGGTCCAGAACATAGGCCACGGTCAGAGCAGGGCTTCCAGCTTCCGGGGCCAGGACGAAACCATGAGTCCGTAAGGCCGTTTCCAAGGCCGGCCCCAATTCGTCATTTTGGGCTCCGGTCTGGTTCAGAAAGATGGTGGTATGCCCGGGCGGGTAATCAAGGGCCAGAGTTTGGGCTAAATCTTCAGCCACCACAGCGGCCGAGCCGGCCGGGCGGTCTTCGGTCAGAAAGGATTCCGAAAGGCGGAGCCGAGGGCCGCAACCGGCCGCAATCAGAATCAGAAAGAACAAGGCGCAGAGGCGAAATGTATTTCTCATCTTTTGGCCTCCCTTTTGATTTCCACCCGTTCCTGATTTCGGCCCACGCCGCTGACCAGGGCCAGATGTTCAAATAGGCCATCAACGACAAAGGTGTTGTGGTGGACGCGATAGTTGACGATTTGTTCCCGGCGACCCTTGAAAGCCAGAAGAACAGGGATTTCAGCTTTGGCCGCAGAGTCGGGCAGTTTTATGAAAGTCTGGTGGCCGTTATTGAAAACCTGAACGGGCTTCCAAGGGGCCTTGCCGGTCACCTTATAGGCGAAATCAAGGCTGGACAGGTCCACGGTCTGGCCGTCAAACTCTCCGGTGGCCCAGCGCCGTTCCTTCCGCTCCTGGTCGGCCAAAATCTTGGCCTGGCCCTGATAGAGAAAACCGACATGGGGGGTAAAGCCTTCCTTTTGGGAAACCAGCTTGATGTGGTAAACCCGGCGGCCAGTGGTTACGACCAAGGTGGTCTGAAGGCCGGCATCCAAAGGCTTGACGAAGATGTGGGTCACGCCGCCGCCGGAAACCCCAGACTCCACCAGCCAGCGGGTGTTGTCTCCGACCAGGATTTCATTGACCGTCTCGCCGGGCTCCAGTTCGATGTCGCTTATCTGCATGGGCTCCCCGATGACCGTGGGCATGGACAGGCCGTGGAGATAGACGACCTTGCCCCCGGAGGTCTGGATGGGGTTTATTTGCCGCTCCGACCAGTCTCGGGAGAGCCGCAGAGCTTCCTCTTCCTTGGGGCTTAAAGGGACGACCGCCTGGCTCAGAAAATTCGGGGCTGGCGCTGCCATAGCGGGAGTGACGCACAGAACAATAAACAGGGTGGTGAGTAATCTCATTTGGTAACCTCTTGCTGGTCATGGGAGGCACGGGCGGCCTCGGAAGATTTAGCCAGAACCGTCCCGAAGGAAAGTTCAGTGATATAGACGCCGCCGGGATTTTTTAAAATCTCGGCGTCAGTTCGGGGCGGCTGAATGACCACATTCATGGTGGCTTCATATTCGGTGGCTTCCACGACCACGCCGACATGGTTACGAGTTGTCTCCAGCCATTCGATACGCCAGGAATTTTGGGAGACCGGGAGGGGAACGCTTTTGATGTTGACAGACACCAGACGGCCGCTTCGCGCCCGGGCCACCGGATTGTTCTTCTCGAACCATTCGGTCAGGACGCCCTTGGCCGCCCCCCGAGTGAAACCCGAGAGACGGTCTATCATCCTGGCCTGTAAATCCAGGTCAGCGGTAACAGTGCGCCAGTTGGTGATGATATTGGCCAATTCGGCCTGGACGACAGTAACCGGAGTGGGCGAGGCTATATCGGCTCTTTTCACGGCCAGGGCCGCGCCGATTTTGTCAACGGCCACCACATAGGGCACGACCTTGGCCTGAGTCGCCTGGATGACGTTTCCGGCCAGGGAGAGGGCCAGGAGGAAAAAGCTGATGAAGGCGGCCAACCGCCATTGGGCGGCCGCCTTGACCGGGTAGCCCACGGAATCGTAAAATTCATCGCGGGCGTCAAGATAGGGATTCTGTGATTCTGTTTTCTGGCTCATATTTCGCCTGTCATTCCTTCCTTAGAGGTGAAGGAGCGCTGGTCAACAGGGCTCCGGGGGGGTGTTGATTGCGGCGGCGGTCCGGCTACGGCTGAAGCCGAAGTCTGGGCGGCGACCGGTTCTGAAATTGGGGTGGTGGTCGGTGCTGAAGTCGAGGTGGCGGCCTCGCCGTTGTTCTCGCTCATCAGCCGCCGGGCCACGGAAGCGTTGGCAGTGGAGATAAGCTGGTTTTTCATACTGCCGGGGTCGCTCTCCAAGGCTTTCTGGGCCTGGCCGGCCCGAGCGTCGGTCCAGGCATTCCGGGCCGCCCGTGCCATGCCGCCCAAGGTCTCGCCCACGCCCACAGCCCCTTCTTCCTTGGATATGGTATAAGCGGCCTTGGCTCCCTTGGCCGCGCCATAGGCCGCTCCGGCCCCACTGGCCACCGCCGCCACCGCCATCGTTCCCGCTGTATGGGCCATCTGAGACAGGGGATTGCCCCCGCCAATGGCCGAACCGTTGATGATGCCAGCGCAGGTGTCCGGCAGAGTCTTGGCCAAGGCCAACAAGATGATCGCCTTGCCGATGAGGAAAAAGAGGTCCACGAACTTTATGGAGTTCAGGGTCGAACCCACCGTGCTGTCCAAGTCGGTCAGAGAGATGATGGCGAAGCCGATGTTGACGATGAGTTGAAGGATAAAGAGCTTTAAAGCCACGGCCAAAACGTATCTCATCGCATTGACGGCGTAATCTTTGAAAATTTTGGAGCCGCCCAAGCCGATGAGCAAAACGCCCACATTGGCCATGATGTAAAACTCGCAGGTGGTCAGGATGACCAAGGCCGAAATCAGGACGAAGACCACCATGATGATTAACATGCAGGAAACGAAAAGATAGACTTCCCCGAAGTCAAATACGCCGGCGTCATCCATGACCGGGATGATTTTTTCCATGAGCGCGGAGGCCATAGCAACGGGGGAGCCGGCGTCCACCGAGTTGGCGGTCAGTTGGCCGACTAGGGGCCGGAGGCCTCTAATGGCAATGCCGGTGGCCCATTCTTGGTAATTCATAATGACCGCCGCAATGAACCCGGCGAAAAGCATCAAGGTGACGAACTGGCCCAAAATTTCGGCGATGTTGGACTGTTGCAAGGCCACCCGGATGCCGAACAGGCAGACCTCGATTATCAGGGTCAGGGTGAAAAGGTAGAGGGCGTAACTTCTCAAAATCCCCCACCAGCCGTCCGTCTGGGCTACAAATTTGTCCAAGAGACCGGTGGCGAAGTTGCCGCTCTGGGCCAGAGCGGACCCCGGCAGAATCACGCTCAAAACCAGGGCCAGGGTCAGGTAAACAAACAGCTTACGCATGTTTGGCCTCCCTCATTTACTTGTAGCCCTGGTATTGAGAAGCCAGGCCGGATTTGTCCATAAGCTTTTCCCGGCGCTCCACCGAAAGCTGTTCCCGCTTCTCCTGCTTCATCAGAGCTTGGGTGGTTGACTGGATGCTCACAGCCATCATGCCCCTGAGTTTTCGCATTTCATCCACCTGGATGGCCGCCAGGGAGTTGCCGGATTGCAGGGCCTGCATCTGGCCTTCGGGAGTGCTTAACAGTTCGCTGATGTGCCGGTCCAGTTCCTCGGAATTTTCTGACAGATCCTTCAGTTGCTGGCCGGTGACCTGGAAGGCGGCTTCGGCCGCCCGGTCGGTTTCCGTGGACCACTTTTCCCAGACCTCCTTGATACCCTTGACCCCCAGGCCCGAGGCTATATCCTTGATAAGGTTCAATTCCGGGTAGGTATCGTTGAAAACCTCGCTCATGGCCAGGTAATCCCCTTTTTGGAGATTCAACTGGTTGGTCAGTTGGGCCAGCTTGGAAAACTCCCCTTTGACTTGGCCCAAGAGATTGCCGGGCAGGTTAAGGGTGTTTTGGACCATGTTCTGATACTGCTGGATGTTGTTTTGCACCAAGGCTATCTGTTGCTGGGTCTGCTGGATTGACTCGTGATAAGTGTCCAAGAGACTGCGAAGCTGTTCCAGGCTGGTAACACGGTCCATCTGCTGGGTCCAGGAATCGGAACAGTTGACGCAGGCCACGGTCAGGGCCGAAGCCGGCCCGGCCGAGGCGAACAGCCAAATAGATATG
>JAITBV010000315.1 GCA_031283395.1 Candidatus Adiutrix sp. | reverse complement strand
GGCGGCGGCGATGCGGCCGAAAAGTTCCGGATCCTCCACCATGGGCGGAAAAAAATCCACCGTGGAGATGACCGCCGTCTCGTCGGACAGGGCGTAAACCGCGGCGTCGTCGGCGGTCTCGAAACCCACCAGAAGGCGGGGATCCCGGATCAGAGGCAGGTCTTTCAAAAGGCCGGCCAATTCGTCCGGCCCGAGCTTGGCCCCGCAACCACCGGAAGTGCACTGGGAAAGAAGACTCACATGCCACCTCGGCCCTGTTTTGGTCCAAACCTCAACGCAGGGTCCGGCCCGCGCCGACCGCCTTGGTCAGATTTATTTTGTCAAAATGTTCCAAAATGGCTATGGCCACTTTTCGGGAAGTGCCCAATTCATCCCGGAATTTGGCGGCCAGAACCGTCTGGCCCCCGGCGGCCATTTCCCGGAACAGGCTCAAGGACCGCTCGTAATGGGTTTTGTGGATATAATACAGGTCATCCAGCCGCACCAAAAGGCCGCGCCGGACCAGGGCGGAGAAGGCCGCCTGCCGATGGCGCTCCGCATCCGGCGAGGCGGCCGGCTCCACCGCGCTGGCGGCCAGGGGAGTCATTCCGAAATCAAGATAGAGCCGCTCCAGCCTGGCGATGAGTTTGTTTTCCAGTTCATTGACCTGAGGCGTAAAGCCGGCCAATCTGAGGGAGCCGAGTTCCCGAACCAGGAATTTTTCCTCTTCCAGGCCGGTCAAAACAGCATCGGCCACCGCCTGACCCGCCTTGGGCAAAAGCCGGCTTCTCACTTCTTCCAGGGACATACCGGGGCTGAAAGGGTTTTTGGCGTGCCAGTCGGCGAGAAGCTCTTGGAGCCTGGTCCGCAACCGGTCAAGTTCCCGCCTATGGATGAAGACCTCCCGGGTCAGCCGCCTGAGCCGTCCCTCCCGGACCAAAATCTGGGCATCCTCTTTCACTTGGGCCGGGTCAAGGCCGGCCCGCCGGACCAACTCCTCCAGGGCGGGAAAGGTTTCCGGTCGCTCCTTGACAGCCAGTTCCAGCCTTTCCAGGGGCGAACCAGCCTCCTTGGTGGCCATTTGGCTGATGATCTGGGGCTTATGGCGCCTACGCTTGAGGGGGGAGGGGTCCAGGACCACGCCCCCGCCAATGGTGATCAGGGGGGAGTAGAATCGGATGACGAAACGATCGTCCTTGCGGGCGGTGGCCGGGCTCACCAGGCGGAGTTGGGCGAAGGAGGAAGCGCCTTCCGCCAGTTCATCCTTTTCCAGTAGCACTACCTTGGCCAGGAATTCCCCGGCCCCCAGGTACAGATGGACCCAACTGCCGTTCTTGACCGAAAAAGGCGAATCGGGAAGCACTTCCAACCGAACGTCCAGCATAAGCGTGGGCTGGAGGCTGTCGGCGGCGGCCAGCACCAGGCCCCGGGCCAGTTTTTCCTTCTTTAGGTTTAGATTGACCGCCACTCTCTGGCCGGGCCAGGCGACTTCCACCGGCCGGGAATGCACTTCCAGGCTCCTAATTTTGGCCGGGAGGCCCTCGGGATAGACTGCGGCCGCCTCACCCGCCTTGACGGGACCATCCATGAGGGTGCCGGTGACCACGGTCCCGAAACCGGTTAGGGTGAAGACCCGGTCCAGGGGCAGGCGGAAACGTCCGTCCGCAACACGGAAATCAAGGGAGGCCACTGTTTCAGCCAGGGCGGCTTTCAGTTCCGGAAGACCCTGGCCTGTCTCCACGCTGACCTCTATAATGGGCGAATTATCCAGAAAGGTGCCGCGGGTGAGCCGGGCCAAATCGTCCCGCACCAACTCCAGCCAATCATCTTCGGCCAGGTCGCACTTGGTCAGGGCTATCAAGCCGCGGGTCAGGCCCAGAAGCCGCAGGATATCCAGGTGTTCCCTGGTCTGAGGCATGATCCCGTCATCGGCGGCCACCACCAGGAGGGCCACGTCAATGCCGGCGGCCCCGGCCAGCATATTCTTGATGAAACGTTCATGCCCCGGCACATCCACGATCCCGGCTTTTTGGCCCGCGGGCAGTTCAAGGTGGGCGAAGCCGGCTTCAATAGTGATGCCCCGTTCTTTCTCCTGGGCCAGACGGTCGGTGTCAATGCCGGTCAGGGCTTTGATGAGGGAAGTTTTGCCGTGGTCTACATGTCCGGCCGTGCCGATGACGGCGAACTGGGGGGCTTTCATCTTCCCGTCTCCCGGCGCCCGGCCGTCAGCCGTGAGCCGGGCGGTAAAATCGACTATAATTGACGGCTTAATCCTAGCATAGCCGGGTTCCAAAGGCCAATAGAAAAAAGTGTTGCCCGGCCCGGCTTTAGGTGGAGTTATTAGGCTGAATATGTTATGGTCAATATATGTACCAACTTTGAACATCAGGAGGAAAGCCGGGTGAAACTTCGGCTGGGTTTTCTGATCGTGCTGATTTGCCTTAAGGCCGGAAGTTCCGCTCTCGCCTATGAGATCATCCACCCCTATGAAGAGTTTGGCGACCTGACCGCCCGCTTTGACGACGATAATTCCGCGGTCGCCGTCTCCGACCTGGCTTACAGCATCAGTGAATTTTTCAAAGCCAAGATGTTCGGCTTCACGGACAAAACCATCCGGCCTAATTCTGGCAATTATCTTGAATTATTTAAGAATTCTGAAAGAGCCATGATCGTTTACCACGATTGCTATGAAGGCGCCTGCCAGGAAACCCCGATTTTGGAATTTTACTGCCAGATAGAAGCCGAACTCTGTCGCCGGCCCCAAATACTGTTCAAAGGCGAGGAATTATCTTTCCGGGAATTTTTGCGCCGGGGCGACTTCAACCTCGCCGTTTCCCCGCTGCCGCCCTCCGCTGATTGAAGAAAACAGGAAGCCGGCCGGGCGCTCCGGAGGGAGAGCCCGGCCGGCTTATTAAACTTCATTGGGTTGGCCAGCCTTTTAAATCCTGGCCCTAATCATCCTCTTCATCTTCGATTGCGATATAGTTTTCTTCCATGGTCTTGACGCTGGCCTCGTTGATGCGGTTGATTTCCTGGATATTGGCGTAAGAAATCTTGACCGCCTCCAGGATCTGCTCGATCATCGAGTGCGTTTCGCCGATGGTGCCGCTGGCGGTGGCGAACAACTCGTGGTTGCGTTCGATAGTGCTCTGCGAGGTTCTGGACAGATTCTGGATCTCCGTGGCGACCACGGCGAAGGTCCGGCCGAATTCCCCGGCCCTGGCCGCTTCAATGGCGGCGTTGATGGCAATGATGTTGGTCTTGGAAGTGGTTTCGGTTATGGTCTTCTCCAGGGCTTCAAAGCTGGAGACGGAGTCTTTGAACCGGCTGATGTTTCCCCAGAGATTTTCGACTAGGTTCTTGATGATGTCTATCTCTTCCTGGATGTGGGCAACGCTTTCGGAGTTGACCTTCTGCAGGTCGGTCAGAACCTCGTGTTCCACTTTGATCCTTTCCCGGTTCCGCTGGGCGCAGTTTTCCGGGATATTCACCCGAAGGGCTATCTTCCTGGCCATGTCGTGGCAGGTGTCGGAACCGCAGGCCGCGCAGTCGAATTTGCGATGGTGTTCCTCCTTGCCCATCTTGCTGAAAGCCGCTTCAATGTCGCTATCGGTTATGTTGGGGACATGAACCGGTGCGGACCGATAGTTGCGCAGAAAATGATCCAAATGGAGTGTTTTGTCAAAGGTCTTGTAAAGCGAGTCGAAATAGCGCTTTTTGCGGCCCCTGGATGCGGCTTGCCGGGCATTTTCCATGGCCGTATTCATTTCAAAGATGTTTTTATGGGCCAACCCGCAGGCCGGACCCTGGTTGCAGCCTTCCCCGCAGTTCAGCACATCAAAGACATCGGGCAGATTTTTGGACGGTTGCCGGCCGTATTCGTCCAAATCATGATAGACCGTGCGCTGGCCCTCGGACTTGTCTATGCGCAGGACTTTCCCCAAGTAGAATTCGACGTTGTCCCTCAAGCCGCCGGGCATTGGATAGACGCTGCCCAAGGAGCTTTCAGGATGATCGAAGCCCGACGGAGTTTCCGGCAGCTTGATCCCGTTGGCCTCAATATAGGCAAACAGCTTCTCGAAGGTGATGTTGTATTTGATTATTTTTATGTCTTCGAACTCATGGGTCTTGGCGATGCAGGGAGAGAGGGCGGCGATGGGGGTGTTGACGTGCTGGTAGTGCTTCATGTAAACGGCCGCACTGCCCATCGGGCTTTGCACGGGAGACAGATATTTCAGGAGATTCGGGCGATACATCTTGATATAGTTGACTATGGCCGGGCAAGGCTGGGAGATGATCGGACCGCCATGCTTTTGGAAGTAGCGTATGTAGCCCCAAGTGCAGAGGTCGGCGCCCAGCGAAACATCGTAAACCTTGTCCACGCCCAGGGATCTGAACCAGGCTATCAGGCGGCCGAGGTCTTTTATGTTCGAGCGTATGGCCGGGGCGATTATCAGGGACAGGCGCCGTCCCTGCCGAAGATCGTTCAGGAAGGGCTCCAGGTCATCCGCAAAGTTCCTGGCCTGATGCCGGCAGACGGATATGCAGGCCCCGCAGGCGATGCACTTGGAGGCATCAATGTCGACCTTTATATGATGCCCGTCCAAGGTCACGACGTTGGCCATTTCCACCGGGCAATTCCGGACGCAACGGTTACATCCCACGCAAAGGCTGGTATCGCAGAAAACCAGTTGCCTCATGGTTGTTTACGCCTCCGTTTTTCAGGTCCAGCCAACATCACCGAAAAGGCAGGCCTATTTGTTTTGGCCCGATCCGCCGGATTGGCGGATTTATCATAATAAAAACTTTGCCATTCTAACCCAATACTTTAGGCCCGTCAATAGAAGTTGACTTTTATGCATCTATTTTATATAATCAAATATAAAAAATATTTTTAATGCTTAATTAATATTAACTAGAAAGCTGAACCACAGCAAGCCGGAGTTTAGCCTTCTTGATCAGGGAGGCCTTTGAAAGCCGCGTTTATCTGTTTTAAACAGCCTTGCGGGCATCCAGCCTGCGCATGACGTATTTTTCTCCCTCGACCATGAAGAAGACGACGGCGCCGAGCAGAATGGGGGCCAGCCAGCCCGTCGGTCCCAGCGGCACGGTGTCGAACACGGCATTCATGAACGGCAGATACACGACGGCAAGTTGGAGCAGGACCATAAGGCCGCACACGGCGAAAACAGCCCTGTTCCCCAGAAAGTCAAGAGCGTGCGCCGGCTGGCGGATACTCCGGCTGTTGAAGAGATGGAATGCCTGGCACAGCACGATAGTCTGGAGAGTGATGGTGCGGACCTCGGCTTCCGGATACCCTGAATTGAGCAAAAGGACGCTCAGGGCCAGGGTCAAGCCGCCGATCATCACGGAGACGAACAGAATGCGCCAGAGGAAATAGCGGTTCAGAAGGGGCTCGGTGGCCTGGCGCGGGGGACGGGCCATCAGGCCGGGCTCCGCCGGTTCGAAAGCCAAGGCCAGGGAGATGGTGACGGAGGTGACCATGTTCACCCACAGAATCTGGACCGGCGTCAGAGGTATCATCGTGCCGAAGAGGATGCCGGCGATGATCAGAAAACTTTCCGCCCCGTTGGTCGGCAGGATGAAGAGGATGGTTTTTTTCAGGTTGTCGTAAACCCGCCGACCTTCTTCCACTGCCGCTGCGATGGTGCTGAAGTTGTCATCGGCCAAGACGATTTCCGCCGCGTCTTTGGTCACTTCCGTTCCCTTTATGCCCATGGCCACGCCCACGTCGGCCATGCGCAGGGCCGGCGCATCGTTTACCCCGTCTCCGGTCATGGCGCAAATGGCGCCATGAGCCTTGAGTGCTTTGACCAGCTTCAGCTTGTGCTCCGGGCTGGTTCGGGCGAAAATATCGTATTTGGAGGCGGCGGCGTAGAACTGCTCATCGGTCATGTCGTCAAGCTCATGGCCGGTCAGGGCCCTTTCCCCGTCACCGATGCCCAATTCCTTGCCGATGGCCTTGGCCGTGTCCGCGTGGTCGCCGGTGATCATTTTGACCCGGATGCCGGCCTGTCGGCATACGGCCACGGCTTCCACCACCTCCTCCCGGGCCGGGTCCACCAGGCCGGCCAGCCCGAGGAAGATAACTCCTTCCTTAAGGCTTTCATGGGTGACGGCCGTTTGGCCTGTGGGGATGAATTTTATCGCGGCGCCGAGTACGCGCAAACCTTCGGCCGCCAGGTCGGCGACGTTATTTTCCCAGCGTTCCCGTTCCAAAGGCGCCGGGCCGCCGGAAGCCATCTCCTGATCTGCCAGGGCCAGAAGCCTGTCTGGAGCGCCTTTTATATACAGTATGTTTTCGTCATCCCCCCCGGCCAGGGTGGCCATGTATTTGTATTCCGAGTCAAAGGGCAGGGTGGCTAGGCGGGGAGGCAATTTCGCGTCGAGTCCGGCCTTTTCATAGACAGTCAGGAGCGCGCCTTCGGTCGGGTCGCCTTGCACGGTCCAGATGTTCTGGGCTTCCCGCGACAAAGAGGCGTCGTTACAGTGCCGGAAGCAGGTCAGGATCAGGCGCAGTAACGAGCCTTCGCCTGAGGGGGCCGGGTCGTTCCCCAGCCGTATCTCTCCTTCCGGAGCATAGCCGGAACCGGTGACGGCAAAGCGGGCGTCATGCATGAGGAGGTTTTTAACAGTCATCTCGTTTTTGGTCAGGGTGCCAGTCTTGTCCGAGCAGATCACGGAGACGGAGCCGAGGGTTTCGACTGAGGGCAGGTTGCGCACAATGGCGTTGCGCCTGGCCATATTTTGAACGCCGATGGCTAGGATGATGGAAAGGATGGCGGGCAATCCTTCGGGGATGGCCGCGATGGCCAGGCCGATGGTCGAAAGCAGGAGTTCCGACTCCTCGTAGTCGCGGAAGAAATGCCCGAACAGGTAAACCAGGGCGGCGACCCCGATGATCAAAATGGAAACGGTCTTGCCGAAAGCCGCCATCTGCCGGATAAGCGGCGTGGTCGGGTCGCCCACCTCGGCGATGAGCTGGCTTATGTGCCCTATTTCCGTATCCGTGCCGATGTCCACCACCACTCCATAGCCTGTGCCCGCGCTGACCGTGGTGCCGCAATAGGCCATGTTTGAACGGTCGCCTAGAGCGGTTTCAGGGTCGAGGGGGTTGGTCTGTTTTTCAGAGGGCACCGCTTCGCCGGTGAGGGCCGATTCTTCCACGCGTAAATTTTCCGCCCGGAAAAGCCGGAGGTCGGCGGGGATCTTGTCGCCGGGGGAAAGGTAGACAATATCGCCGAGGGTAAGAGCCGCGGCGTCCAGGTCTAGGCGTGCGCCGTCCCGGATCACCGAAGCCCGCGGCGAAAGCAGGTTCCGAATGTCGTTGAGGGCTTTTTCCGCTTTGTTTTCCTGGAAATATCCGATGGCTGCGTTGACCACGGCCACAACGATGATGACCACCGTGTCGGCGTAATGTTCGAGGGCCAGGGTCACGAAAGCGCAGACGAAAAGAATATAGATGAGAATATCGTGAAAATGCCTGAGAAACCGGATAAAGGCATGATCTTCCTTGGGTGCGGGAAGCTCATTGGGACCGAATTCCTCAAGCCGTTCAGCCGCCTGCGCGGCGGACAATCCTTTATCCGGATCGGTTATCAATTTTTCCAGGACGGATGAGATCGCCTTGGCGAACCATCTGGCATGGGCATGGACGTAGCGTTCTTTCATTATTATAATCCTTGTAACTATGATTGACCCGCCCCTGTGTTAGGCGGCCCGGGGCGGTATCCAGCGGGCCAGAACCCCGAAAAGTTCTGGAATGTTTATGGGCTTGGTGATGTGGTCATTCATGCCGGCCTTAAGGCTCATTTCCCGATCCTCGCTCATGGCGTGGGCGGTCATGGCCACGATGGGCAGGTTCTGAAACTGGGGCAACGCCCGCAGGCGGGCCGCAGCCGTCAGTCCGTCCATCTCCGGCATCTGGATATCCATGAGCACCAGGTCGAATTGTTCCTTTTGGGCCAGGTCCAAAGCCTCCAGACCGTTTCCGGCGATCATCACCTCAAAACCGGCGTTGGTCAGTATCCGGCTGGCTACCAGTTGATTCACCTCGTTGTCCTCGGCCAGAAGGATCCTGGCTCCCCGGACCGCCTCAATGAGATTCAAATTTTCTTCCGAGGCTCCCCTCTTCTTTTTGATGGACTTGGCCTGGCGCCGGCCTAAGATTTCCATCAGGGTGTCGTTGAGGGCGGAAAGGGACAGGGGCTTGGTCAGAAACCTGTTGATCTTCACAGCCTGAAGGCTGTCCCCAAGTTCGTCCCGGCCAAAACCGGTGACCATCAGCACCGCCGGCAGGGGCCCCCATTTTTCATCCAGGCGCCGGACAAGCTCCCCGCCATCCATGCCCGGCATCTGCCAATCGACCGCTATCAGGTCGAACTTGGCCTCACGGCCGATGGCCGCGGCGTAACATTCCAGGGCCTCCTCGCCCGAGGTGGCCGAGGTCACCATAAAACCCATAGCCGACAGGGCTTGGCTCAAAATATCCAAGGCTTGGGCGTTGTCGTCCACGGCTAGGGCTCGGAACCCCTTGAAGGCGTCCAAGGCCAAGGGCGCACCGGCTTGCTCCAAAATGCGGGGCTTGAATCGGGCGGTGAAGCCGAAGGTGCTGCCTAAGCCGGGCTCGCTCCGGCACCAGATCTCGCCGCCCATCATTTCAGCCAGCCGCTTGGAGATGGCCAGTCCCAAGCCGGTGCCCCCATACTTGCGGGTGGTGCTGGTATCGGCCTGGGTGAAAGGGTGGAAAAGCTTGGCCGCCTGTTCCGGGTTCAGGCCGATACCGTTATCCTCCACCGTGAACCTCAGAAAAACCGTCTCTGGGGTGGCTTCCAAGGCGGCCACGCGGACGATGATCGCGCCCTGGTCAGTGAATTTGATGGCGTTGCCGATCAGGTTGTTGACGATCTGGGCCAGGCGCACCGGGTCGCCCATAAGGCCGAACGGGGTTTCGACCGGCAGGTCCAAGGCGAATTCCAGGCCTTTGTCATGGGCCCGGCCGGCGTGCATTTCCATAACCCCGCGCAGGATGTCGCCCAAGTGGAACTCGGTCTCCTCCATTTCCAGCTTGCCGGCTTCTATCTTGGAGAAATCGAGAATATCGTTGATTATCCGCAAAAGAGACTTGGCCGCCACTGCGGTGCGGTGAATGTATTCATATTGTTGTTCGTTCAGTTCAGTTTGCAGGGCCAGGTGGGTCAGACCCAGGATGGCGTTCATGGGCGTGCGTATCTCATGGCTCATGTTGGCCAGAAATCCGCTTTTCGCTTTACTGGCGCTTTCGGCGGCGTCTTTGGCCTTCACCATGTCCGTCATGTCATGAAACAGCATCATGGCCCCTTCAGAGGAGCCGCTTTCTCCAAGCATGGGGGTAATCGAGATTTTATAGACATGCGCGTCTTCCAGGCCGGGGAAAAACAGTTCATTGTCCATAACCACAGTTTGTTGTTTCCCCATAGCCTGGCTGTAATTGTTCCGCAGATTGTCCAACTGTGAAGATGAAACAAGGTTCCTGAAAACATCCGTGAAAAGGTTGCTGCTGATAAGCCCGAAATTCGCGATGCCCGCGGCAGTCAGGAATGCTTTGGTGCAATATGTGAATCGGCCTCCCTGGTCGAACAGCAAAATAATATCCGGGCTGTTCTCCAGGAGCAGATTCATATTTTTTTCCATTTTTTCCTGTTGGGAGACCAGCAGGGTATTGACGTTTGCCCGGGCGGCCAGCATGGCTTTATTGCGCTGCAAGAGAGACTCCAGACTGCGCAACTGTCTCTTCAAATTGCGGTTTTCCCGCAACAGATCGGTATTTTCCTCCAAACTCTCTTTTATTGTCTCGTTCGCCATGCGGTCGCCCTCAGATGTCGCCGGCTCGGGGACAATCCGTTCTCACATAAAAAAGCCCGAAATGGGCAAGTTCATATGGCGCAGGCTATGAACGTGAAATTGTGAAAACGGTTCACCGTGCCGCCGCCGCCGTAAACCGGGCATACTTCGCCGCCGGAGTAGGCCAGGTGCCAGGGAAGAGAATCTCCCAATACTCCCTGGACCTTTTCGATTTCGCTTAAGGGCATCGCGCCAAGCACCATATTCCGCCCGAGGCAGGGGAACATGATGATGCCGCTGTGCCCTTCGTTTTTCAGCAGTTTTTCCAAAGACTGCTCCGCGGTCAACAGAATGTCGGCCACATCCATGCGCCCTATGGAAAGGGTTCCGCCTTCGGGCATCTTGCCGCCGCATGAGGCCGAGCCGTCGTCGTTCAGGGAGTAGATAGCCCTGGCCACAGGCTGGCTGCCGTCGTTGTAATCGACCACAAAAGGCACGGAGCTCATGCCCTCCAGTCCTTCGCCCTGTGACAACCCAATGGAAGCAAAGTATTCCTGCGCTCTCATGCCGTTGACTTCCTTAAGTATACTGCCTTCAGAGGACGTAATGATAGCCTGTTGCTTTTGCAAGTTCTGTTCCGAGGTCGATGTGACCGTGAAATGGGGCTGCACGTTGCCGCTGATGAGCAGCATGGCCATACCGTCGCGTGAGCATATGCCGTTATGTAGAGTGAACGTGTTGCTGTAACGTGCGGTATCGGAATCACAGGCGATGGTTCCGAAAACCGGCGCGCCGGCCGCCGCGTCATTAAGAGCGTCCAGCATAAGTTCGCCGCTGACGGTGAAAAAAAAAAAAAAAAAGGCCAGGGTCAGCCCTGGCGGGGCCCCCAATTGCGCAGCGGCATGCTGGAAAGCCTCGCCGATAATGGCGTGGGCCTTGTCCTCCAAAGCCGGGGTAAGGGCTGTGGCGAAGCGGCAGTCGTCCGCAGTCAGCACCGAAAGGCAGAGCAATAGGGTTCCGGCTTCCCGATTTACGGCATTGGTCAGGGTGGTGCAGCCCACCACCTCAAAAGGCAGGGCCTCGCAGACGGCTTTTACCATCCCTGTTTCCACATAGTCATAACTGCAGGTGATAAACCCGGCGGAACAGGTCAGAAGCCGGTTTTCCAAGTCCAGTTGCTCCAGAATTTCGGCTACGGCGATAGCCGGGTCATCCGCTTCAAGCGTCCAGGCATTCAGCATTCTCATGGCGCACTCTCCAATCGCGGCGGGTTTATGAGGTCAACGATTAGCATGTTTCGCTGCCTTAAAAACGAAATACACCGGCGTCTTCAGCCAGCCCACGCCACGCCCAACTGTCAGGAGGCTGACCGAATCAAGTTTTGTATATCGTATACCAGCTTAACGGGAAGCGCAAGTGAGGGAAATCCGGGCCCCTATAGTAAATTATAAAAATGAATTTTACTTCTGGCCGCTATAATAACGGTAAACCTTGTGTCCGGTGGGGCGGGAGATGACCTCCTGCCCCAAATCCTGGGCCGAGCCGCTGACGTGAACCTCCACCAGGTGGCCGTCGGCCAGTTCTCTTTCGGTTACGCCCAGCCAGGAGCCGTCGGTTCTCTGGCGGCGAATGTCATAGGGCGCCGGGGGCGGCGGCAGGCGTAAAGCCGGGTCGGCCGCCTGGCCGGGCCGTAGATCCTGATAGCCGGGTTCAGATCGGGCCGGGGTCGGGTCGGCCGGGGCCGTTGAGGTCAAGTCTGGCTGAATCTGGCTGCTTGAAAGCTCCGGGCCAAGGCTGGCCGGATTGTCCGCCCGGGCCTGGCTGACCAGGACCTGGGCCAAACCCAGCATAAGGCCAAGTATGACGGCGTTGACTAGTTTTTTGTTCACGAGCCTTCTCCTTATTTCCGGTTGGATGGGTTTAGGACATAATCTATAATTAAAGGTCAAGAGCAATAATCGGGCCAAATTTTCGGAGATAGCCTCTGGGCCACCGGCCTGCGCCACGGTTTTTGGTTTGGCAACGGCCGCCATTGTGGTAAAATGAAGTTGATGCAGGTTTCCTGAAATCATTGTTTCAGAGGGCTGACGTTTGACTATTTAGAGGTGATTTTGAGCGCTTATAAAAATGAATTGGAAATACCCGGTGTGCTGCCTCTTTTGACCGTGCGTGACGTGGTTATTTTTACAGATATGATTCTGCCCCTCTTCATAGGCCGTGAAGTCTCCGTGGCCGCGGTTGAGGCGGCCCAGGAAGCGGACCGCCTGGTCTTTATAGTCGCCCAGAAAGACCAGGCCCGGGACGATCCCGGACCTGATGATATATACCAGGTCGGCACGGTGGCCATGATCATGCGCCATTTGAAAATGCCCGATGGCCGTCTGAAGATCCTGGCCCAGGGCCTGGCCAAAGCTCGCCGGACCGGGGTAGTGGCCCGTGACCCCTTCTTCAAGGTCAACCTGGAGCCGTTGACCGAGTGGCCCGCCCCGGAATCCTCCGTGGAGTTGGAGGCCCTGATGCGCAACGTGCGCGAGCAGAGCCAGAAAATACTGTCGCTGAAGGAAGTTTTGACTGACGAGGTCGTGGCCATCCTGGACAGCGTGGAGGATCCCGGCCGCTTGGCCGACTTGGTCACCAGTAATCTGAGGGTCAAGGTCGAGACGGCCCAGAAGGTGTTGGAGACGGTCGATCCCCTGGCCCGCCTGCGCCTGGTCAATGAGTTCCTGGGCCAGGAACTCAAGGTGGCCACTATGCAGGCCAAGCTGGATTCCGAAGCCCGGGAGGAGATGGACAAGTCCCAGCGTGAATATTATCTGCGGGAGCAGCTTCGGGCCATCAAGCGGGAACTGGGCGAGGAAAACGCCAAGGATGATGAGATCAGCGACTATCAGGACAAGATCAAAAAAGCCCATCTGCCCAAAGATGTTTCCACCGAAGCCTTAAAACAGTTGGCCCGCCTGGAATGGACCCACCCTGACGCGGCTGAGTCCAGCCTCATCCGCACCTACCTGGATTGGATCCTGGATTTGCCCTGGTCCGTCTCTACCCGGGACCATCTGGATCTGGGCGAAGCCAAAAAAGTGCTGGACGCCGATCACTACAACCTGGAAAAGGTCAAGGACCGTATACTGGAATACCTGGCTGTCCGCAAACTCCACAAGCGGCAGAAAGGGCCCATCATCTGCTTCGTCGGCCCCCCCGGCGTGGGTAAGACCTCCCTGGGCCAGTCCATCGCCCGGGCCATGGGCCGCAAGTTCGTGCGTTTTTCCCTGGGCGGCATGCGCGATGAGGCTGAGATACGCGGCCACCGCCGCACCTATATCGGAGCCCTGCCGGGCCGCATCATCCAGGGTCTCAAGACGGCTGGCGCCAACAATCCTGTTTTTATGCTGGACGAAGTGGACAAGATCGGGGCCGATTTCCGGGGTGATCCCGCCGCGGCTCTCCTGGAGGTCCTGGACCCGGAACAGAACAACGCTTTTTCCGACCATTACCTGAACCTGTCCTTCGATTTGTCAAAGGTCATGTTCATCACTACCGCCAATCTCCTGGATCCCATACCCCAAGCCCTGGAAGATCGCATGGAAGTCATTCATCTGTCCGGATACACGGCCGAGGAGAAGGTGATCATAGCCAAGCGCCATATTGTGCCCCGACTGGTGAACGACCACGGGTTGAGCCGGAACCAACTGGTTTTCACCGACACGGCCTTGAAGGGTTTGATCGCCTCCTACACCCAGGAGGCCGGTCTCCGGGGCCTGGACAAGAAGCTGTCCGCCATCTGCCGCAAGGTGGCCCGCAGGGTGGCCGAGGGGCGGCCCGGGCCTTATCGCATAACTCCGGCTTCGCTCCACAAATTTCTGGGGCCCGCGGAAATATTGCCCGAACCGGAGCGGGTCGAAGGCCAGGTGGGGGTGGCCACCGGCCTGGCCTGGACTGAATTCGGTGGTGAACTTATGTATATCGAAGCCCGAACCATGGCCGGCAAGGGCAACCTGACCCTCACCGGGCAGTTGGGCGAGGTGATGAAGGAAAGTGCCCAGGCCGCCCTGTCCTACGCCCGATCCCAGGCCGAGGATCTTGGGTTGACCCCGGCTTTCTTCGAGGATTTGGATGTCCACATTCATATTCCGGCCGGGGCCGTGCCCAAGGAAGGCCCTTCGGCCGGCGTGTCCCTGATGGCCGCTCTGATTTCAGTCCTGACCGACCGCCCGGTTCCCCGGGACATGGCCATGACCGGCGAGATCACCCTGCGCGGCCAGATCATGCCCATTGGCGGTTTGAAGGAAAAATCCCTGGCCGCCCTTCGGGCCGGTATCAAAAAGATCATCATCCCACACCAGAACCTCAAGGATTTGGAGGATATCCCTCCCCTCATCCGGGGGCGGCTGGAATTCGTCGACGTGGACAATATGGACCAGTTTTTGAAAATCGTCTTCGGCTCGCCCGGGACTTCAGGCCAGAGGCGGAGGCCCCGGCGGATCAGAGGCCGGCCGCTTCCGGCCCGGGGGCGCCGCCGGCCCTTGGTCCAGGGAGCCTGAGCCTATCAGGAAAGGGGTGGTCGATGAAGAGCGGAATCCTGATCAGTCCCGATGATAATTGCCGGCTTTGCGGCCATGGGTGCCAGGCCCGGCGGTCTCTGGGTGAAACCGGACGCTGCGGCGCAGGCCGTGAGGTGGGTCTGTCCAGCGCCCTTCTCCACCTGGGGGAAGAGCCGCCTCTGTCCGGCGGCGGGCTTCTGGCGGGCGGCTCGGGCACGATTTTTTTCACCCGTTGCGTTCTGGGTTGCGCCTTCTGCCAAAACTGGCAGATTTCCCAGCGCCCTTCCGGGCGGGATATTTCCGAGGCCGAGCTGGCCGAGGTCATGCTGCGCCTGGAAGCTGAAGGCGCCCTCAACATAAACCTGGTTTCGCCCACACCCTATACGGTTCAGATCGCCCTGGCCCTGGGGCTGGCCCGAAAACAGGGTTTGAGTCTGCCCGTGGTCCATAATTCGGGGGGGTACGATTCCCTTACGGCTTTGAAGATTCTGGACGGCCTGGTGGACATCTATCTGCCCGATGCCAAAATGGCGGCGCCGGCCGGAGTCGACCTTGACGAGCCGGACTCGAGGGCGGCCCGACTTCTGGGGGCCGGCGACTACCCCAAGGTCAACCGCCAGGCCCTTTTGGAAATGCGGCGCCAGGTGGGGCCGCTCCAGCTTGACGGCCGGGGTCTGGCCCGGCGGGGACTTCTTATCCGGCATCTGGTGCTGCCGGACGACCTGGCCCGCACCACTATCCTCCTGCCCTGACTGGCCGAGACCTTTGGTCCCACTGTGCATCTGAGCCTCATGGCTCAGTATCACCCCTGCCATGAGGTCGAGGCCCACCCGGAGCAGTTCCGCTCTTTTCCGGGCCTGACGCGCCATTTGAGTCTGAGGGAGTATGACGAGGTCAAGGAATTGGCTCTGAAAAACAGCCTCCTGAACACCTTTGTCCAGGACTTGGCCGCCGCCAGCCATTATCTGCCTGATTTTGACCGCCCCAGGGTTTTCATCAACTGATATCGGGCCGTATAGAACATTTTATGAGGTGAAATTTGCACATTCTTTTGACCAATGACGATGGTCTTCTGGCCCCGGGCCTTCAGGCCGCTTACGCCGGGCTCAAGGCCCGGGGCCATAAGGTGACCGCCTGCGCCCCGGACAGCCAGCGCAGCGCCTCCTCCCAGTCCGTGACCTTGGATCGGCCCGTCAAGGCGGCCCCTTGGGCCATGCCCGACGGCGCCCTTGGCTTTGCCGTTTACGGCACTCCGGCCGACTGCGCCCGCCTGGGCCTGACCGCTCTGGCCCGGGAGCCGGTGGATCTTGTTGTCAGCGGCCTCAACGACGACACCAACCTGGGGTTTGATGTCAACTATTCAGGCACTGTGGCTGCGGCCATAGAGGCCGCCGCCGCCGGCTATCCGGCTTTGGCCGCCTCCATCGAGCGGTCCGAACCCATGGACTGGAAGCTGGCCGCCCATGTGCTGGTGGCGGTGGTGGACAGCCTGAGAACCTGGAAGCTGGCTCCGGGGTTGGCCGTAAATCTCAATATCCCGGCCAGGCTGACCACCGGCCGCAACGACTGGTTCTGGACCCGTATCAAGCCCGAGCCCAGCGCGGACTATTACGAGGGGGAACCCCATCCTGACGGTTCCGTCTTGTATCGTCGGTGTCGGCCCTTCTCGCCGGCCCCGGGCCCGGGGCTGGAGCCTGATAACGATGTTGAACACAGCCAAAGGGGCCACATAACCTTGAGTCCCATCCTGCCCCACAGTTGTCCCGAAGCGGTTATGGCCCGCTTGGCCGCCGGAAACAAGGGATGAAAAATCCCTTTTTAATTGTGCGGTGCCGGTTTGGTCGTTATTTAAATATGACATTAAAATAAAAGTATTAAGTTGATGGACTGAACGTTTCATTCTTTTTCTAAGTCTTGCAAAATGGCAAATCATACTATTTTTATACTATGTTTGCCGATGATAGGCCGTTACCTGGCGGTCTGATCCGGAACGTGATAAACCTTATTTGGGATTTGGAGTATGGCAGTTATTCGATATTTTTATAGCGCTGGTAGTCTCAAACGAGTTTCCCTATTCCTGGTCTTGGTGGCGGCCCTGTTCAGCTTGGCCGGCCCGGCCCTGGCGGGGGAAACCGCCCCGGACCTCCAACCCCCTCTAGCCAAAAAGGTCTTCACCCCAAAATACCACCCCATCGGCGTGATGGTCGATGAATTCAAGAAGCTGGCCACGCCCCGGGGCAAGATATTGGCCATTGGCAACGATATTTATGTGGAGGACGAGCCCAAGGCCATAGCCACCATGAGCCAGACCTTCGAGCGCCTTGACCGGGTCAACCGCTATATCCTGATAGAACACCGCGTTGTGGCGGTCAAGTCCGACTTTCTGGAGGAGTTGGAGGTCAATTGGGAGAAGGCCGACCACTTGGCCTTCGGCAACCTCAACCGGGCCGCCGGCCGCCGGCTGGACGACAGGTTGAGCGCTGCGGAGGCAGTCGGCGAAGCCCGCGTCATCTACGGATCGCCGCCGCGCCGCGCCATCTCCTCGCCGCGCATCACGGCCGCTAGTGGCCAGACCGTCTCCATCAAACAGGGGCGCCTTTGGGGAGAGGAGACCAGCACCACCGTAGCCAACATCGAGCTCCAGCAAGTGGTC
>JAITBV010000264.1 GCA_031283395.1 Candidatus Adiutrix sp. | reverse complement strand
CAGAGGGCCCCCATCCGGGCCTGGTCGGCGCTGTCCAGATCGGGATTCACCTCTTTGGCAATGACCAGGCATTCCTCCAGGGTCAGGGGGCGGTCGGGAACCGGGAACCCGGCGGTCGGGACCGTCGGGTCGCCCGTCCCGGTCAGGGTGGCCCGGCCGAAGACGGTCTGGGGATCGGGGGGCGGGGCCAGGAGGGGCCGGGATATTTTATGGCGGGCGGCATCGGCGCAACCGGTGAGGGCGGCCAAAACCATCAGCGCGGCCAAAAATCTCGACATAAAAAGTCCTTTCCCCGCGCGCCCCGGAGGGCGGCGGGAGGTCGATCCGCCTAATTTAAAAACCCTTTATGAGGGAGAGATAATTATACAGGCAAGCCGGGGAAAATTCAAGAGTGGCTATTTTTTGTAGCGGCGCCTGGCCTCGGGCAGATATCTTTCAATATTGGCCACCCGGGTCTTGTCCGAGGGGTGGGTGGAGAGAAATTCCGGGGTGGAGCCCCCCTGTTTTTCACTCATGCGGCGCCAGAAGGCCACGGCTTGAGCCGGGTCGTAACCGGCCAGGGCCATCAGGGTCAGGCCGATGCGGTCGGCCTCGCTCTCGTGGGCCCGGGAAAAGGGCAACAGCACCCCCACCTGGCTGCCGAGGCCGTAGGCGGCCATGGCCAGGTCCCCGGTCAGGCCGGAGGCCCCGCCCACCCCCAGGCCCACGCTCAGTATCTGGCCGCCGAGGTTGGTCAGGGCCTGCTGGCTGGCCCGCTCCCGGCTGTGGTGGGCGATGGCGTGGGCCACCTCGTGGCCCATGATGACGGCCACCCCGGTCTCGCCCTGGGTAAAGGGCAGGATGCCCGTGTAGAAGGCCACCTTGCCCCCGGGCATGCAGAAGGCGTTGACCTGGTCCGATTCAATGAGGTTGAACTCCCATTTGTAATCGCCTATCTCCCTTTCCAGGCCCTGTTCCCGCAAAAAGGTCTCCGAGGCCCGGCTGATCCTGGCCCCCACTTTTTTGATCGTGGCCGTGTCCTTCTGGTTGGTGGACAGGGGGCCCTGTTTGATCATGGCGGCATACTGGCCGGCGGCCATGGTCGAAAGTTCCTTGTCGCTGACCAGGCTGAGCTGGCTGCGGCCCGTGCCGGGCACGACGGCGCAGGCGCTTAGGAGCAGATAGGCCCCCAGGACGGCCAGGGAACAAAAAAGACGGCGCGGATAGTCGGACATACAGCCCCTCCATTTAACTGTTTTTGTGGTTTTCCACCACGTATTCGAGTATCTTCAAAAACGTCTCCTGGTCCACCGCCCCGGGGAGCATGCCCAGCACCTCGCTGTCCGGCTTGAGAAAGAGCATGGTGGGCATGGCCCGGGCCCGGTATTTTTTGGCCAGGCCCCCGGGGTCGTTTTCTATGTCCACGGAAACGGCCACGAAATCCCGGTCGAACACCTCGTGGATCTTGGGGTCGCTGAAGACCTCGCGGCGTATCTTGGCGCAGTAGACGCACCAGTCGGCCCAGAAAAAAACCATCACCAGCTTGTTCTCGGCCCCGGCCAGGGTGAGGGCCTCCTCGAAGCTCCGGTATTGGAACTCCTCCCCGGCCTTGGTCGTGACGGCGACCCCCAGCCCGAACATCGCCAGGAGCAGGATGATGATCAGGGCTATCCCGGCCCGGCTTTTCTTTTCAGTATTCATTTCTTCCGTATTCATTTCCTTAAGCCTTCGTTTGCATGGGTCCGCTTTCAGGGATAGGCCAGGTTGAGCCGGCCGGTCAGGACCATAAGGCCCAGGGCCATCAGGCCCAGGCCCAGTATGAGGCCGGCCCGGCGGGCCAGGGGCCGGGCCCGGGCCAGCCAGGCCAGGCCGTGTCCCCAGGCCCCGGCCAGGGCCAGAAAGGGCAGGCCCAGGCCCAGGCCGAAGACGGCCAGGAGCCGGGCCCCTTCCCCGGCCGAGCCCTCCGTGGCCGCCAGGGCCAGGATGGAGGCCAGGACCGGCCCGGCGCAGGGGGTCCAGCCCGCGGCGAAACCCAGGCCCACCACGAAGGCTCCGGCCAGGCCCAGGGGCCGCCGGGTCAGGGCGGCCCGCCGTTCCCGGCCGAGAAAGCCCGGCGAGATGAACCCGGCCAGAAAGGCCCCGAAAAAAATCATGATCAGGCCGGCCGCCGCCCGGAGCAGCCAGGCCTGGTCCTGTAGGAACCCGCCCAGGCGGCCGGCCGCCGCGCCCAGGAGGGTGAAGACGGTCACGAAGCCCAGGACGAAAAAGAGGGTCGGCCCGAACAGGCCCGCCGGGGATTTCCGGGGGGCCGAAAGCTCCTCGTAGCTAAGGCCCGTGACCATGACCAGCCAGGCCGGGACCAGGGGCAGGACGCAGGGGGGGAAAAAAATCGCCAGCCCGGCCAGGAAGGCCGAGCCCAGGCTGATGTTTTCCACGAACAGGGCGCCGAGATTCAAGGTTCCACCGGCCTTAAGGAGGTGACGATCAGGAATGGGGGCGCGGCCAGCGGTCGGGCACGGCCTGTCCCGAGGCGGCCGGCCCCCCGGGGCCGAAATAGAGGTGGCAGTGGCAGCGGCCGTATTTGGCCACGTCCTCGGCCCGGAAATCGCAGGGGCAAACTATGGGCCGGTCGTCCTGTCGCCGGCCCGTGGCCAGGCGGCCGGGGCAGGAGCCGTAGCCGTAGCGGGCCTCGTTGACCAGAAGCCCGGCCAGCGCCTTAAGGGTCCAGGCCCGGTCCGGGTTGAACGCATAACCCCGGGCCGCCTGTTGTTGCCCGAGGTCTTCATACAACCGCCGGACATCCGGCCCGGGCGTCTGCGGCTCCGGCTCCGCCTCCCGGGCCGGGGCGAAGCGGGCCGCCAGGCGTCTTTGGTCATCCGGCAGCGGCCCGGCCACGACCCGGGTCCCGCCCAAAAGGGTGGGGAAGGTCAGGGCCGGGTTGCGGCGGCCCAGTTCGGCCAGGGCCCGCTCCCGCTCCGGCCCGGCCAGGAGATCCGCTTCCAGGACGTCCAGGGGGAGCCCGGCCAGCCTTTCCCGGGCCGCCCGGCAGTGGGGCCCGGTGGACAGGGCGAAGAGGAAAAGACGGCCCGGTTCAGGATAAGCCATGTCCCGCCCCTTTTATTCATTGAAGTTATGATAATACGCTTCAGCCGGCTTGTCCATAAAAAAGGTTATGGTAAAACGCTTCAACGGGTTTGTCCATAAAAAAGCCCGCCCTTGACCCGGAAGCCGCCTCTGGACTACAATGGCGGAAATGAGTTCCAAAGACCGTTCCGAATTAAAAATCATCTGCCAGAACAAGAAGGCCCGCCACAATTACGAACTGGGAGACCGCTTCGAGGCCGGCCTGGTCCTGGCCGGCACCGAGGTCAAAAGCCTGCGCCTGGGCAAGGCCAACCTCACCGACGCCTACGCCCGTTTCCAGGGGGGGGAGCTTTTCCTGGCCGGCCTTCACATCAGCCCCTATCCCATGGCCCATTACGGCAACCACGACCCCTTAAGGAAGCGAAAGCTCCTGTTGCGCCGCCAGGAATTAAAGCGCCTCTACGGCCGGCTCCAGGAGCAGGGGCAAAGCCTCATCCCCTTAAAGCTCTATTTCAAGAACGGCCGGGCCAAGGCGGAGCTGGCCCTGGCCCGGGGCAAGAAAAATCCCGATAAAAGGCATAGCCTGAAGGAAGCCGACGCCCGGCGGGAGATGGCCCGGGCCATCCGGGAAGCCGCCAGGTGAATTTATGGATCTCAAAAGGGCGTTTTTAAAATGCCGCTTCAGCCTTGACCGTTAAACCGAATTCATAAATGAATTCAAAATGGAGCGCTTATGCAAAACAAAACCCGCATCCTGGTCTTTGTGGACGAGGCCAACGTCACCCGGGCCGCCTCTAAAAATTTCAAACGCAATTTCGACTGGCTCAAATTCCGCCACTACCTGGAAAAGGTCGTGGCCGACGGCCGGCAACTGGTGGAAATGGTCATCTACGTGGGTCTGCCCCCGGCCACCCCGGAATGGATGGACAAAAGGGAAGCCAAGCGCCACTACATCCACTGGCTGAAGAGCCAGGGTTTCATGGTCTATGAAAAAAACGGCCAGCCCCGGGCCAACGGCTGGTACAAGGCCAACGTGGACGTGATCATGGCCATTGACGCGATGGACCTCAGTCTCCGGATCAAGCCGGACACCGTGGTCCTGGTCACGGGCGACGCCGATTTCGCCCACCTGGCCCTGACCATCCGCCGGGAGGGCATCAAGGTGGAAGTGGCCTCGGTCCCCCAGACCCTGTCCTCGGAGCTGCGGACCTCGGCTTCCAGCGTCATCGACCTGACCGAGCTCTTCCTCACCTTCGAGCCCTTTGAAGTGCTGGAGAGCGAGAGCCAGCCGGGGACCGCCGAGGACTATTACTAAAGGGCCCTCCGGTGGAACCCCTGGCCCTGTTGGCCCCGGTCCATGATCTGATGGGCCTGTTCTGGGAGCCGATGTTCCTGCGCCGGGCCTCCCTGGCCCTGGGGCTTCTGGCCCTGGCCGCGGCCGGGGCCGGGGTTTTGGTGGTGAACCTCCGGCTGGCCTATTTCGCCGACGCGGCGGGGCACACGATTTTCGCGGGCCTGGCCCTGGCCCTGATCCTCGGCTGGCCGGAAAAGCCCGTGGCGCTGGGCACGGGGGCGGTTTTGGGCCTGGGCGTGATCTATCTGACCCGCCACAGCCGCCTGGCCCCGGACACGGCCATCGGCCTGGTCTTTTCCGGGGTCCTCGCCCTGTCCCTGGCCCTGGTCAGCCGCCACAGCGGGGTGGCCCGGGGCCTGTCGCGCTTCATCCTCGGCGATATCCTCACCGTGACCGACGGGGAGATCCTGGCCCTGGCCGGCCTGGCCCTGGCCAGCCTGGTCTT
>JAITBV010000192.1 GCA_031283395.1 Candidatus Adiutrix sp. | reverse complement strand
GCGCGCCGCTTGGACTTTTTGTATATCATTCCCATTACGGCCAAGGCGCTGGCCGCTGTTCCGACGACGCTCATTCTGTCCTTCGGCGGAATGCTCCTGGCCACCGTGATCGCCGCGCTTCTGCATTTGCTCCGGGGCCCGAGGCTTCCGGGGCTGACGCAGTTGGTGGATCTGTTCCTGCTGATCGCCCGCAGCGTTCCCTTGCTGATCCAGCTTTTTATCGTGTTCTACGGCATTCCCGCCATTGTCGCCACCATCAGGCTTTCCCAGGGGCTTCCGGCCGCGGGCGGGCGCTGGCCCGAGATCATATTGGTCATCATCGCCTTCGGCTTGAGCACCTCCGCGAACGTGTTCCATAATATGCGCGCGGCGCTGTTGTCGGTGCCGGTCGAACAGCTTGAGGCCGCTTTTTCCGTGGGCATGACCAAGGCCCGGGCCTTTTTCCGCATTGTGTTTCCCCAGGTGTTGTCAGCCCTGATACGCCCGATGGGCAACACGTTCATCATGGTGGTCAAGGCGACCTCCATAGCCTATTTCGTTTCGGTGAAGGATGTCATGGGGGCGGCCCGCATAGCCGGCGCTCCGGCCTTCCGTTTCATTGAGGTGTATATCGGCGCGGCCCTGATTTATTGGGCGATGTCCCTCTTGTTGGAGCGGGCCGTGCTGTGGGCGGAGAAAAGAGCCCGGGCGCACTTGAACCCCGTGCTGGATTGAACGGGTATTCGTATGCTCAAGGTGGAAAATCTTTACAAATCGTTTATGGCGGCCAAAGCGCGCCGCAAGCCCGCCTCCGAGCTTCGGGTGCTCAAGGGCGTAAGCCTGGACGTCGCCAAGGGCGAAGTCGTCTCCATCCTGGGCCCCAGCGGCGCGGGCAAGAGCACCTTCCTTAGGTGCATCAACTTTCTCGAACGCGCCGAGGAGGGCACGATCACCCTGGACGGGTATTGTGTCAATGTCCGGTCCGCGCGCAAACAGGATGTCCTCCACATGCGCCGCCATACGGCCATGGTGTTTCAGAACTACAACCTGTTTCAAAACCGGACGGCCCTGGAAAACGTGATGGAGGGGCTTTTGGTCCGCAAGATCCCCAAAAAGGAAGCGGCGGATAAAAGCCGCGCTTTCCTGGACAAGGTCGGCCTCCTGGAAAAGGCGGACGAATATCCTTCGCGCCTTTCAGGCGGGCAGCAGCAACGGGTCGGCATAGCCAGGGCTTTGGCCCTCGAACCGTCGATCATTCTGCTGGACGAACCCACCTCCTCGCTCGACCCCGAATTGGTCGGCGAGGTGCTCACGGTGATCCGCAACATGGTCAAAGACCACATGACCATGCTTATCGTCACTCATGAAATCGATTTCGGGCGGGAGATATCAGATAGCGTCCACCTGTTCGACGAGGGCGGCATTGTGGAAGGCAATACGACAAATGAATTTTTTACCAACCCGAAAGCGGAGCGCACCGTGAGATTTTTGGAACGATACAAGCAGAATCTCAATAGCTGAAATCAATTGGCAGTCCCAACGGGGTTCGAACCCGTGTCTCCGCCGTGAGAGGGCGATATCCTGGACCACTAGACGATGGGACCGCTGACCGAGAAAATATAGCATTTTTCAACCTAGGTGGCAAGGCCCCGGCCTTGATTTTCCCCGGCCGGATAATTAAAATATCCAAATGATTCTTGAAAAGCGGGGAGGAAAGCATGTCCGAAGATTTTGTGGTCAAAGACCGGCGCCTTTTCGGCAAGGACGGCCAGATAAAAGCCGAGACCGGGGAAGAGGAGGCCGCGCCCGGCCAGGACTCCGCCCCGGACCAAAACCCGGCGGCCGGTGAAACCGGGCGAACTTCCAAACCGACCCCGGGGGCCGCGCCCCGGGGTCTTCCGGCCCCCACCTTCCCCAGCCTCCTGGTGGGGCTGGCCACTTCGGCCCTGATCCACCTCGGGGAAAGCCCGGAACCCGGCCAGGAGCCCCCCGCGGTCGATCTGCCGGCGGCCAAGCACGCCATAGACCTTCTGGGCGTCTTGAAAACCAAAACCAAGGGCAACCTGGAAAGCGAAGAGGAAGCCCTCCTGGAAACCCTGCTTTACGATTTGCGACTTAAATACGTCAAGGCCAGCCAGTAAAACCTGGCGCCCGGCAAACTTTATTTAAGGATACCGACCATGAAACTCCGCTTTCTGCATGTTCTTCTGGCCCTGGCCGCCCTCCTGGCCGCCGCTCCGGCCCCGGCCCAGGAGGCCGCCGCGCCCCTGACCGCCCTCCCCTCCTTCGCTCCCATCGTGGCCAAGGCCGAGGCGGCGGTGGTCTTCATCTCCGTCACCCAGAACGCCCCGGCCGGCCGGCAGTTGCGCCGGCCCATGCCCCAGCTCAACGAAGATTTCCTGGAGCGCTTCTTCGGGCCCCAGTTCCCCCGGGACAGCCGCCCGCCGCGCGAGAGAAAGACCAAGGGCCAGGGTTCCGGCTTCATCTTTGACCAGGAAGGTTACGTCATCACCAACAACCACGTGGTGGACGGAGCCGAGGAGATCA
>JAITBV010000163.1 GCA_031283395.1 Candidatus Adiutrix sp. | reverse complement strand
CCGGCAAGATCGAACTGTCCGAGGAAATAGTGGAACTGCCCCGGCTGGTCGAAGCCGTGGTCAGCATCATCAAGCCCCGTTGCGACGACAAGCACATATGTTTTGAAACGATCTTCGATTCCTTCGCCGACCAGGCCTTTCTCACCGATCCTTTAAGGCTCAGGCAGGTTCTGATCAACCTCCTGGGCAACGCCGTGAAATTCACCCAGGAGCTGGGGACGGTCGGATTCAGTATGCTCAGGAAAGACAGCCGGCCGGGCGAGACCCTGGTGGAATTCAAGGTCAGCGACACGGGCATCGGCATTCCCCCGTCGGTCCAGGCCACCATCTTCCAGCCCTTTGAGCAGGCCAGCAACCGCGTTGCCGGCAAATTCGGCGGCACCGGCCTGGGCCTGGCCATCAGCAGACATATCGTGCGGCTCCTGGGCGGCGACATCGGGCTCAACAGCGCCGAGGGACAGGGCAGTGAATTCAGTTTCAGCCTCTGGCTGCGCGAGACCGAGAAACGGACGGCCGCGGCGGCGGCGATAGCCGACCCCGCTGGAAAATTCATCGGGCGGAGGCTGCTATTGGTGGACGATGTCGACCTGAACCGCAAAATAGTAAAGGCCATGCTTCGAAACACCGGGCTGGAAATAGACGAGGCCGGTGACGGCACTGAAGCTGTTTCTAAATTCATAGAGATGCCTGAAAACACCTATGACCTGATTCTGATGGATGTGCAGATGCCCATCATGGGCGGCTATGAGGCCACCCAGGCCATTCGGGCCCTGCCCAGGGCCGATGCCGGCACAGTCCCGATGGTGGCCCTGACCGCCCACGCCTTCAAGGAGGACATCGACCAGGCCATGTCGGTCGGCATGAGCGCCCATTTGTCCAAGCCCATAAAGCGGGAACTCCTGGTGGAAATGATTTTCAGGTTCCTGGCGCCTTCCGCTTGACCCGGCCTTTCACCATAGGTCTTCTGGGCGGCGGCCTTCAGGGGGTGGAGGCCGCCGTTCTGGCCCGCCGGGCCGGCTGGACCAGCGTTCTGGCCGATGCCCGCCCCGCTCCCCCGGCCGCCCTTCTGGCCGGCAGCTTCCTTTGCGGCCGGATAGCCGCCTTAGGGGACCTGGACCGGACTTTCGGCCGTTGCGATTTGGTTTTGCCGACCTGCGAAGACCCGGAGACCTGGGAGCTACTGGCCGGCTGGTCCGGCCGGGGGGGCGCTCCGCCGGTGGCTTTTGACTGGCCGGCCTGGCGCCTCAGCCGGGACAAATCCGCCTCCAAGCGGCTGTTTGAAAAACTGGCCGTTCCCGCCCCCCTCGACTATCCCCGGGCGGCTTTTCCTCTCATCGCAAAACCTGTGGATTTAAGTGGCAGCCGGGGGGTCCGCCGCCTGGACAGCCCGGCCGAGCTGGCCGGTTTTTTTTCCGGCGGGCGGGCCGGCCCGGAATGGGTGGTGGAAGAATTCTGCCCGGGGCCTTCCTATTCCCTGGAAGTCACCGGGCGGCCCGGGGACTATGAGGCCTGGACCGTTACCAGGCTCTTCATGGATAAGGCCCATGATTGCCGCCAGGTGGTCTGCCCCGCCGGTCTCGGCCGGGCCGAGGAGGAGGAGTTGCGGGCCCTGTCCCTCCGGCTGGCCGGAGGGCTGGGCCTGACCGGCCTGATGGATGTGGAGGCCATCCTGACTCCCGGGGGGTTCCGTATACTGGAAATTGACGCCCGCCTGCCCAGCCAGACGCCCGCGGCCGTCCTTTGGGCCACCGGGGAGAACCTCCTGGTCCGCCTGGCCCGCCTTTTCGGCGGGCCGGCCCCGGCCGATACCGTGACTTTTTCCCGGGCCGTAATTTATGAGCAGGTGGCTCCCGGAGCCGGAGGCCTGGAGTCGGTGGGAGAGCATCGTCTGAGCCTGGCCGGCCCCCTGCGCTGGGAGGAAAATTTTTGCGGCGCGGACCTGGCCCTGACCGATTGGGCCCCGGATAGCGCCGAATGGGTGGCCGCCCTGGTCATTACCGGCCGGGATCCGGACGAGGCCTGGGCCCGGCGGCGGGAGTCGCTGGCCCGCCTGGGCCTGGCCTCGGGCCGTCCTTTGGCCCCCTGCCTAATAGAGGTTGGAGATTGACCAGGTTGACCGTCGCGGACCTGGCCGGCCTGGACGGGGCGGATCGTTTGATCCGGGCGGCCTTGGGGGTGGATCTTTTGGCTTTGGGCGCCCTGGCCGCTGACCGTCCTGGCCCTTGGGTCGCGGAGCGGCTTCGGGGCCGCCGGCTGGCGGCCCTGTCGGTTTCGGCCGGCCAGGGGGTGCTGCCCGGTTTTGCCGGTATTTTGGCCGCCCTGGGCCGGGGACTGGGTCTTAACGCCGAGGCCATGCCCGGCGCCGACGAGGAAGCTCTCCGCCAGGCCGCAGCCTGGGGCGCGGATTGGGTGATTCGGGCCGATGATGACCGCTTTGAAGTGCGGGATATGGCCGGCCTGGTTTTGGCCGACAACGATCCGGCCACCAGCCGGGCCTTTGTGGCCGCCCTGGATCTTTTGTCGGGCGGCGGCCTGGCCGGGCGGGAAGTTCTGGTTTTGGGCCTGGGGATCATCGGGCGCGGCGCGGCGGCGCGGCTCCTGGAACTGGGGGCCTGGCCCCTGATGTTCGATACGGACCCGGCCAAGGGGCCGGCCGCCCTGGCTGAAGTCGGAGGCGGGGAGATGGTGGCCGGGGAAGAGGGCCTGGCCGGGGTCCTGGCCGGCCGGACCGCCTTGATTTTCGAGGCCGTGCCCCGGCGGGAACTCTGGCCGGGAAAGACAGGTCCGCCTAAGGATGCTCCCTTGAGGGTGGCCGCGCCGGGCGTGCCTCTTTCCTGGCCGGCGGACTGGCTGAAACCGGGCGGACCGGCCCGCCTGTGGCATGATGTCCTGCCTTCCGGAGTGGCGGCCATGCTGGCCCTGGCCGCCGCCTCGGCCGACGGAGGCCCGCTTAAAGGGCCCGGGCGGTGAAGGTCAGGGTGGCGCCGAGGAAGAGTCGGCTGCCATCGCGCAGAGTGACCCGGCGGTCAACGCGCTCGCACTCTATTTCAGCGTTTTCGGCGCCGGCCAGGCGGATCAGTTCTCCCAGGTGGTCGGCCATAAGGCGGCGGGCTTGCCTGACCAGGGTTTCCGGGTCGGGTGAATCCAGCGCCCGGTCGGGCAGGAAAAGGCGATAGCCGCTGAAGCCGGGCAGGGCATGGAGTTCCACCAGGCGGCGCAGTTGTATGGGGGAGGCGGCCGCGCCCACGGCGCTGGCCACGTCATAGGCGGGCGGAACCACCAGGCGGTGGTCCAGGTGTTTGTCCAGCCAGGGGGCCAGTACGGTGGCCGGCGCTCCCATCAGGATCAGCGGGGCCTTGATCCGGCAGGTGATGTCCAGGATAGAGCAGGACCCGCGGTCCAGGGCCGGGCCGAGCAGCCCGGACTCGCTGAATACATCCTCCGGCAAGTTAAGTCCGCTTAAGTGACAGGCGTGGGAGATGACCTCCTCGGCTAGGAGGCGGCCGAACTCGCCCAGGATGCGTCGACAGAACTCCTCCGGGCTGATTTCGAGGGTTTTGGCCAAACGGGTCGCGGCCAGGAGCGCGGCCTTGGCCGAACCGCCCTTGAATAGCCCCAGTCCGGCCATGGCGTCGGTGGGAGTGAAGGCCGAAGGAAGGACAGCGGGGTGGACCAGGCTTTTGAGGCCTCCGAAGTGCCTCCGGTTCAGGCCCAGGGTCCTGACCAGTTCGGTCAGGGGATAGGGCGTTGTATGGGCCATCCCTTCCAAAATAAGGGTTTCTGTTTCACTCAGGCCCGGCCCGGGCGGGGCGCCGGGCACGAAAAAGCAGGTGGCCTGTTCGGGAGACAAGGGCATCCGGATGGCCCGGTCCAGGGTTTTTTCCACTTCCGGCCATTCCGCGGCCAGGCGGCACAGGGGCAGCACCCGGCGCGGCCCCAGGGTGAGGCGGCCGGTGCGGTCCACCGTGACCAGGCTGTCTCCGCCCAGGCCCCGGGTGCGGGTGTCCACCGCTTCGGTCATGGTCCGCCATCGGCCGACCTTGGCGCCGTCCCGGCTGATGACCGGCCGGCCCTGGTCCAGATAGGCCAGGTCGGTGGT
>JAITBV010000103.1 GCA_031283395.1 Candidatus Adiutrix sp. | reverse complement strand
TATTATCAACCCCCATACGACCATCCACTGTGAAAACGGCGCCTTCAAGGTGGGCACTAACATCGTGCGCGATTCCCGCAACTACGGGGACTTGAGCGTCAGCGAAATAGTAAAATATTCATCCAATATCGGCTCACTCAAGATAGGCGGCCTTCTGGGCAACAACCTCTTATACAACTACCTGACCAGGTTCTCCTTCGGTGAAAGGACCGGTCTGGCCCATTTGCCGAGCGAGACCCCGGGGCTGCTCAGGCCTCCCCGGAACTGGTACGCCATAGACGCCGCCAACATCGCCTTCGGTCAGGGCCTGACGGTGACGGCTCTGCAGATGGTCATGGCCATGAGTGCCCTGGCCAATGACGGGGTCATGATGAAGCCCTATTTGGTGGACCGGGTGTTGGACGCCGAGGGGCGCATAATCGAACAGACCCGGCCCCAAATCCTCAGGCAGGTGGTCTCGCCCCTGACAGCCCGGCAGGTGGGGGCCATGTTGCGGATGGCGGTGATGAAGGGCGGCACCGCCACCAGGGCCGAAGTGGAAGGTTACCCGGTGGCGGGCAAGACCGGTACGGCCCAGAAAGGCACCCGGGGCAGCAAAACCTATACCGCCGGCAAGTATGTATCTTCCTTCATGGGCTTCGCGCCCTATCATGACCCGCAGCTTTGCGTCATGGTAGTTCTGGATGAACCGGCCAACGGCTATTACGGCGGCGCGGTGGCCGCGCCGGTCTTCAAGGAAATCATGGAACACGCCCTGCCGCTCATGGATGTTCCGCCCAGCGAGGACAGGGGCGATCCGGTCTGGCCGCTCATTGAGAACAATTCCGGCGGCGCCCCCGGGGTGGTGGCGGCCAATCAGCCCACCAATTTCATCCGGGTCAAGCGCAAAAAAGGCGACCGGGGGGCCCGGGGGCCGATTGAGCCCGGGGTGGCGCGTGCGGAATTATCGGGTCTTAGTTCGGAAGGAAAATGGGATGTACCGTCGCTGATACTCACCGAAGATGGGGGCCGGCTCATGCCCGACTTGACCGGTCTCAGTATGCGTCAGGTTCTGGAGGTCGTAAGTGATCATGGTCTGGAAGTGGAATTCCAAGGCAGCGGCCGGGTGGTGGCCCAGATGCCCCGTCCGGGCACGGTCGTGGACGTGGGTTCGTTCGGCACGGTCTATTTCGAGCGGCAGTAATATTTAGGATTGGGTATGGTCACTTTAAGCCGCCTGGCAGGTCAGTTAAACTTGGAACTCCGTGGTCCTGGAAAGGTTGAAATTTGTGGCCTGACTGAGGATTCGCGGGCGGTTCGGCCGGGTTGGATCTTTGCCGCCCTTCCCGGTACCAGGTTCCACGGCCGGCAGTTTCTGGATGAAGCCCTGGCCCGGGGCGCGGCGGCGGTGCTCCTGGGCGGTGAGGATGTTGATCTGCCCGTGCCCCGGCTTTTGGCGGAAGAAGGCCGGCTCAGGCCCCTGATGGCCCTGGCCTCGGCCATCATTTACGGCCGCCCCGGGGAAAAGTTGATCCTGACCGGTATCACGGGCACTAATGGCAAAACCACCACCGCTTATCTCCTGGAAGCTGTTTTGGACCGGGCCGGCCTCCGGCCGGGGGTGATGGGTACGGTCAATTTTCGCTGGCCCGGCCAGGTGCGGCCGGCTGTCAACACCACTCCTGAAGGGCCGCTTCTGTCCGCCACCCTGGCCGAAATGGTCGCGGCCGGCTGCCGGTCGGCCGTGCTGGAAGTTTCTTCCCACGCCCTGGCCTTGGGCCGGGTGACCGGCTTAAGTTTCGAGGCGGCTCTTTTCACCAATCTCAGCCGGGATCATCTCGATCTTCACCAGGACATGGAGAGTTATTATCAGGCCAAAAAAATCCTGTTCGATCGACATCTCCGTCCAGGCAGCGGCCGGGCCGTAATCAATGTCGATGATGAGTACGGGAGCCGGCTGGCCGGGGAAATTGGCGATGGCGCCCTGACCTACGGCTTCAGCGGCCGGGCCGGGGTGAGGGGTGAAAACCTGGTCATGAGCCGCAAAGGACTGGCTCTGGACATTGTCCACCCGGGCGGCCGCTGGCGGCAGACTTCGCCTTTACTGGCCGAAATCAACGCCTACAACCTTCTGGCCGCCGCCGCCCTGGCTCTGACCCTGCGCCTGGAACCGGAGAGTATCCGGGAAACCCTGGCCGTCTGTTCCGGGGCGCCGGGTCGTCTGGAAAAAGTTGGGGCTGACCCGCTGGTGCTGGTGGATTATGCCCACACTCCCGAGGCCTTGGCCCAGGTCCTGGTCGGTGCCCGGGCCCTTAACCCGGCCCGCCTGTTAGTGGTCTTCGGCTGCGGCGGCGACCGGGACCAGGGCAAGAAGGCCCTCATGGGCCAGGTGGCCGGGAACAGGGCCGATTTGGTTTTATTGACCTCTGACAATCCCAGGACCGAAGACCCGGAGGCCATTCTGGCTGGGATAGAGGCCGGCCTGGCGCCTCTTGATCTGACCCGTTTCCAGGCCGGCGAACTTAAGGCCGACTGGCGTCCGGGCGCTTATCTGCTCCTTGAAGATCGGCGGGCGGCCATTGAGGAGGCGGTCC
>JAITBV010000077.1 GCA_031283395.1 Candidatus Adiutrix sp. | reverse complement strand
TCGCGCCTGGGCGCCTGGCTCCGGGACCAGGGCTTGCCCCGGGGGGCCCGCTTGGCGGTCCTGACCCGGCCGGGGGTGGATTTCGTGACCGTCATCTTCGGCCTGTTCAAGGCCGGCCTGGCCCCGGTGCTGGTGGACCCCGGCCTGGGGCGGGCCAGGCTTTTGAACTGCCTGGCCGAAGGCCGGCCTTCGGGCCTGGTGGGCGTGCCCCTGGCCCACCTGGCCAGCCTGACGGCCCCCGGCCTTTTGAAGCATCTGGGGTTGCGGGTCACCGTGGGCCGCAGGTTCGGCTGGGGCGGGGCGTCCCTGGCGGATATTTTGAAGGCCCCGGAGCGCCCGGGCGAACTGCCCTTCCCCACCCGGGCCGAAGACCTGGCCGCGGTGCTCTTCACCTCCGGCTCCACCGGGCCGGCCAAGGGCGTCATCTACACCCACGCCATGTTCGCGGCCCAGGTGGAGGCCATCCGGGAGGGCCTGGATATCCGGCCCGGCGGGCGGGACCTGGCCACCTTCCCCCTCTTCGGCCTTTTCGCCCCGGCCCTGGGCCTGACTTCCATAATCCCGGACTTCGACCCCACCCGGCCGGCCCAGGCCGATCCCCGGGCCGTCATCGAACCCATACTCCGGCATCAGGTCACCAGCCTCTTCGCTTCGCCCACCCTTTTGACCAAGGCGGCGGCCCACGCCCACGAACGGGGCCTGACCCTGCCCTCCTTGGAGCGGGTCATCTCGGCCGGCGCCCCGGTCCCTCCCCGGGCGGTGGATTCCTTCCAGGCTCTCCTCAGCGGCGAAGCCGTGCTGCAGACCCCTTACGGGGCCACCGAGGGCGTGCCCCTGTCCCGCATCGACGCCGGGGAGATACTGAGCCGGACCCGGGCTTTGACCGAAGAAGGCCAGGGCTTATGCGTCGGCCGGCCCCTCCCCGGGGTCAGCCTGGCCGTCATCAGAATCACCGACGAACCCCTGGCCAAGTTCAGCCCGGACCTTTTGCTGCCCGAGGGAGAGATAGGGGAAATAATCGCCCGGGGCCCCATGGTCAGCCCGGGTTATTTCGAACGGCCCGAGGACACGGCCCGTTCCGTGATCCCCGACCCGGACGGCCAAAAATTCTGGCGCCGCATGGGCGATGTGGGCTGGCTGGATCCCGAAGGCCGCCTGTGGTTCTGCGGCCGCAAGGCCCACCGGGTGGTCACCGGGAGCGGCGTTCTTTTCAGCATCCCCTGTGAGGCTGTTTTCAACAACCACCCCCTGGTGCGGCGTTCGGCCCTGGTGGGGGTCGGCCCCCCCGGGGACCAAAAGCCGGTCATCATCGTGGAACTTGTGTCCCGCCTCAAAGGGCCGGCCTGGCCCGGCCTGACCGCGGAACTGGCCGCCCTGGCCCGGGCCAATCCCCGCACCCTGGCCATTGAGACTTTTCTGCCCCACCCCGCTTTTCCGGTTGATCCGCGCCATAACGCCAAGATAAACCGCGAAGCCCTGGCCGCCTGGGCCGGGGATGCGCTTCGCCAGCCATAGGAGGACATCATGCCAAGATATATCCCGGGCCTGATCATCGGCCTGGCCCTGGCCGGTCTTTTGGGTTTTTCCCTGTTGTCGGCTGATACCCCTCGGCCAGCGCCCCTGGCCCGGCCGGAAGCGGGAAGGCCGGAGGAACCGGTTTCCCGGCCTCCCGACTGGCCGGCCGTTCTGGCCCATCACAACTTTATCCTTCATTCCTTTGACGGCCATGAATTGCCGGAAAAGGAGCCGGAGGGAACCCCGCCCCACCTGTCCTTCGCCCAGTGGCCCGAGGTCACGGGCCGCTTCTGCAACCATTTCCGGGGCGTGGCCGAAGTGACAGACCAGGGCCGGCTTATAATCTTCGCCGCCGCCACCCGCATGATGTGCCTGGAAGAGAACCTCAACCAGGCGGAAAACGTCTTTCAGCAAATTACAACTTCGGGGGCCGAGCTTGACTTAAGCCCTGAGGGTCAGGTCCTGACCATCTCCGGCGAGGGCCACCTTCTGGTCTTCCGCCTGAGGGACTATGTGAAGTAAAAACCGGTTGACAAAGACAGGCCAAAAAGGGAAAATCAGCAGTTGACGGCCGGTTTAAAACTTTCCAGGCGCTTGAAGGCGCCGGGAGAAAACAGAAATTTCGCGGATGTAGCTCAGCTGGGAGAGCGCGGCGTTCGCAATGCCGAGGCCAGGGGTTCGATCCCCCTCATCTCCACCAAGTTAAATTTTTATAAAATCTCGCAAAGTTGTTCCCGCTGCACATCCAGAGCAACCGCCAGACGATGCAAAGTGGTGGCGCGAAGGTTAGCGCCTTTGGCCTCCAATTGCGCGTAAGCCGGGCGGCTTATCCGCATTATTTCAGCCCGTAGAGCCAATGTTAGAGAGGCCAAGCTGTATGAAGAAAACCTCAGTGACCGTTGATCCGTTGCGTCCTGAAACCTGGCCTGCCGGGCGGTGCAACACGGAGATGCTGGATGCCGCCGCGGATGCGGATATAGCCAAGCACCAGGCTGAAGATGATAAGGAAGCGTATATGGCTGCGGCCAGATATGCCCGCCGGGTACGTAAACGCCTAGGGCTGACGCAGCGTGAGTTTTCGCAGCGTATTGACGTTCCGTTAGATACGATCCGCAATTGGGAACAAGGCAAACGTGAGCCTGCGGGACCAGCCAAGGCTCTTTTGAAAATTCTCGCCAAAAATCCAGAAATTGCCCTTTCAGCCTTGGATGGGTAAGGGCATAGTAGCAGCCCCCCTGATGCTCCCGCTACAACGCCAGAAAGCGGTCTGAAAGCCAGTCTTGGCGCGAGTTTCGATGTAGCGGCAAAAGAAGAACGCCC
>JAITBV010000052.1 GCA_031283395.1 Candidatus Adiutrix sp. | reverse complement strand
CAGGCGGGGGGTGCTTGAACCTTTGTCACCCAGAAAATCAGTGGTTACGCTCAAAAGGCGGCCCACGGTCCAGGTTTCCGCGGTCATTGGTCCCTGGTCAGCTTTTGGGCCTGGAAATGAGCGCCTACTGTGGCCAATATCTCCCCTAGGTCGCCGTCCAGGATATCCCCCAGGCGATAGATGGTCAGGCCCACCCGGTGATCGGTCAGACGACCTTGGGGGAAGTTGTAGGTGCGGATGCGCTCGCTACGGTCCCCTGAACCGACTTGGTCGCGGCGTTCTTCGCTGATGCGATTCCGCTGTTCAGCGGCCATCTGGTCCAAAAGTCGAGCCCGCAGAACACGCAAAGCTTTTATTTTATTTTTGATTTGTGATTTTTCATCCTGACAGATGACCACCAGGCCGGTGGAAAGATGGGTCACCCTCACGGCGGAATCGGTAGTGTTAACGCTCTGGCCGCCCGGGCCGGAGGAGCGAAAAACATCCACTTTTATTTCTTCGGGTTTGATCTCCACCTCGATCTCTTCAGCTTCGGGCAGCACGGCCACGGTCACGGCCGAAGTGTGAATGCGGCCTTGGGTTTCGGTGATCGGCACCCGTTGGACCCGGTGGACTCCGCTTTCATATTTAAACTGGCTGTAAACCCGCTCTCCTTCAATGAGGGTGATTATTTCCTTGAACCCGCCGCCGTCAGTGGGGCTGGAACTCAATATTTCCACCCGCCAGCCCCGGCTTTCAGCATAACGGCTGTACATTCGGAACAGGTCGGCCGCAAACAGGGCGGCCTCCTCCCCCCCGGTGCCGGCCCGGATTTCCATCACGGTGTTTTTATCATCATTGGGGTCCTTGGGCAAAAGGAGCATCTTCAATTTTTCTTCGGCCCGGGCCTCCCGGTCGCTCAGGTCTTCCATTTCAGATTGGGCCAAGGCTCGCAGTTCGGGGTTGACTTCAGTCAACAGGGCCCGGGCCCCGACCAATTCGGCTTGTATTTTGCATAGTTGACGCCAAGCGGACACAACCTTGCCTAATTCGTTATGCCGACGGGCCAGATCCCGGTAGATTTTGGGGTCCCGGGCCTGGATCGGGTCGCTGAGTTCCGCTTCCAGCTTGGCGTAGTTGGCCTCGATTTCGCTAAAATCACCGAACATCGACCTCTCCGGCCACACGGTTTGAGCCGCTCAAGCGGCAACGGCCTGTTCCAAGGCGGTCAGGGCCACTTCCAATTGAGCCTCGTCGGGCCGGCGGGTAGTCAGGCGTTGCAGCCACAGGCCCGGGCTCGACAGTATCCGCCAAGGAGAACCGGGGGCGGCCCGGCCGGCCAGCCGGGTGACCTCATAGGCCAGACCGGCCAGAGGCGGAAGGAGGAGCGTTTTCAGGGCTATGCCGGCTATGGTCCGAAGCGGGCCGAAAGAGCCGCCAACGGGAAAAAAGAGGGGGAAAACGGCCGCAAATAACAGGATGCTCAGGGCCAGCACCAAAAAAATGAAAGCCGTACCGCAGCGGGGATGACATAAGGGATGACGGGCGGCCCGCTCCGGGGTCAAGGGCGAATCCCCGGCTTCAAAAGCGAAAATGGCCTGGTGTTCGGCCCCGTGATAGGCGTAGACCCGGCGTATTTCAGGAATCAGGCTGATGGCCTGAACATAGCTCAGGAAAAAAACGAACTTGAAAACGCCGTCCAAAAGGTGAAACCAGCCCGAAGTTTCGTCAAAATCCCAAAAGCTGCCCATAAGGAGGCTCAAAACATGAGGCAGAGCCACGAACAGTCCCAGAGCCAGGGCGAAGGCGGCGGCCAGGGTCAGGGCCAGGGGCCAGAAACCCAAAGCGGACTGGGGAGGAGTACCTTCGTTATCAGCGGCCGTTTCAGCGGCGGCCACTTCGGCGGAATAGCTAAGGGCCTTGAGGCCCAGGACCATGGATTCCAAAAGAACCACGCCGCCCCGGAGGAAGGGGCGGCCCCAAAGAGGTCGACGGAGGGTCCAAGGGCGGCAGGCGACGGCAGTGGTGGCCAGGCTGCCATCGGCCCGGCGCACGGCCACAGTCCAACGGTTCGGCCCGCGCATCATGACCCCTTCAATGACCGCCTGACCGCCCACCGTCACGTTCGTGGAATACAAGGCACGGCCTAGGTGGGCCAGGACGGTCGGCAGGGCCAAGGCGGTCAGAAAGGCCCTCATATCTTATTTTTTATTGGATTTCACCCCGGGTTGAGGGGCTTTGGCATATTTGCGCTGGAAACGTTCGACCCGGCCGGCGGTATCCACCAGTTTCTGCTTGCCGGTGTAAAAGGGATGACAGGCGGAGCAGATTTCCACCTTGGTGGAATCCAGGACCGAGCCGGTGGCGAACTCGTTGCCGCTGGCGCAGGCGGCGGTGACAGGCTTGAAGTTCGGGTGAATATCTGGTTTCATCGTGCCCTCCCAAAGTGGCCTAATTTATCTGAATCATATATTAAACCATAATTTCGGCCCTAAGGCAATCTTTTTCTCCCAATTGGGATTCTATAGCCTTACTTAATTGATATCCGGCCGCTCCGTACCGAACGCGGGCGCCTTTGTCCGTGAACCACTGTTTGACAAGCGGCGTTCATAAAGTGTAGAATATCGTGATTTTTAAAGACCGGCCAATTTCAGAATTTCAGCCGGGAGACGTCCTTGCTGGACGCCGACCGGGGTTCTTGATTTTCAGCCTGAAGCTCTTAAGAGGCGACCCCCTTGCCGCCGGAATCGAGCCTTATGATGAACAAGAGACCTAAATCGCCTGATTCCGCCGGCATGGCCGACGTCCAGAACCGTCCTGACACCAGGCGGATCAAATTAGACAAGGTCGGGGTCAAGGACATCCGCTATCCCGTAAACGTGCGGGCCAAAAACCAGAAAGACCAAAGAACCGTGGCCTCGGTGAATATGTATGTGGATCTGCCGCACCATTACAAGGGCACCCATATGTCACGCTTTATCGAGATCCTGGCCCGGCACCGCCATTCCATTTCCCTGCACAGCATATCCACCATTCTCTCGGACATGAAGCAGCGCCTGAACGCCGATTCGGCCCACCTGGAATTGTCTTTCCCCTACTTCATAGAAAAAAAGGCCCCGGTTTCCGGAGAGGTTAGCCTGATGGAGTATTCCTGCGCCATCAGAGGAACGCAGAAAAACGGACGGCCGGAAATAAGCGTAAGCGTCACGGTCCCCATAACCACCCTTTGCCCCTGCTCCAAAGAGATCAGCACTCACGGCGCCCATAACCAGAGAGGGCAAGTCACGGTGACGGTGGAATTCAAGAAGTTCTTCTGGATGGAGGATCTGATCCGTCTGGTGGAGACCTCCAGTTCGGCCGAGGTTTTTTCACTTCTAAAGCGGGCGGATGAAAAATTCGTCACCGAGGCCGCCTATCAGAACCCCATGTTTGTGGAGGATGTGGTGCGGGAGGTGGCGGTCAAGCTTCTGGCCGACGATACCTTCACCAGATTTTCCATTGCCGCGGAAAATTTTGAATCCATCCACAATCATTCGGCCTACGCCTTTCTGGAGCATAACGGCAACGCAGACGTGGGGCCGTAATGGACAAAATAATAATTGAGGGCGGCCGGCCCCTCTCCGGGTCGGTACGGATCAGCGGAGCCAAAAACGCAGCCCTGCCCTTGATGGCCGCCGCCATACTGGCGCCTCTCACTCTGGATAATATGCCGAATCTCAGGGATCTGTCCACCATGGATCGGCTGTTGACCCATATGGGTGGCCGGGTGGGGCGGGGCAACGGTCGGCTGGAGTTGGACTTAAGCGGCCTGAACCGGCCTGAAGCCCCTTACCAGATGGTCAAGACCATGCGGGCTTCAGCCCTGGTGCTGGGGCCTCTTTTGGCCCGGCACGGCCGGGCTCGGGTGTCCCTGCCGGGCGGCTGCGCCATCGGCCTCCGCCCCATAGACCGCCACCTCAAGGCCCTGGAAGCCATGGGGGCGGCCATCGATCTCAGCGGCGGCTACGTTGAGGCAAAAGCTCCGACCGGAGGCCTCCGCGGGACCGCCATACATTTTGACGACGTCACCGTCACCGGCACGGAAAACCTGATGCTGGCCGCCGTGCTGGCCAAAGGACGCACCACCATCACGGGCGCCGCCCGGGAACCGGAAGTGACCGACACTGCCAGGGCTCTCCTGGCCATGGGCGCCCGCATCTCCGGGCTGGACACCGATCAGTTGGTCATCGACGGCGTTGAAGAATTAAGACCGGCCGCCCATCAAGTCATGTCCGACCGCATTGAGGCCGGCACCCTCATCGTGGCCGGAGCCATGACCGGCGGCCGCATAACACTTGAAAATCCGCCCCACGCGGCCCTGGCCGCGGTTTACGACAAACTCCGGGAAACCGGGATCAACCTGACCCCGAACGGCGACGAACTCATCGTTGAAGCCGGGGCAGGCGTAAAATCAACCGATATCACCACCCGTCCCTATCCCGGCTTTCCAACCGATATGCAGGCCCAATTCATGGCTCTGATGACCATCGGCGACGGCGTGTCCCTGATCAATGAAACCATTTTTGAAAACCGTTTCATGCACGTCAGCGAATTGGGCCGCCTGGGAGCCGAAATCACCCTGGAAGGCCGCACGGCCGTGGTCAGAGGAATCCCCCACCTGTCCGGGGCCCCAATGATGGCCACCGATCTGCGGGCTTCGGCCAGCCTGATCCTAGCCGCCCTGGCCGCCCGCGGCCGGAGTGAAATTTCCAGAGTCTATCACCTGGACCGGGGCTACGACCGGTTGGACGAAAAACTGGCCGTCCTGGGGGCCGATATCAGCCGGGTACCGGAATAACCGCCGCCCCGGCCCCTGAAAAGTTTTCACGCGCGCATCGGAGTACAATATGAAGGATTACTTCCAGACCCGGGTGCCGGCCCGGAACATCCACAACAGCCTGCTTGTGGCCCGGCCGGGCCTGATTTTCATCTCGGTCCCGGCCGCCCTGGGCCTTCTGACTCTGATCATTGGCTGGTGCTTTCCGGCTGTTGTTCTCTTTCTGGCAGCTGCCTTCAGCGCCTGGTTTTTCCGTGACCCGGAGCGACCCGCACCTCCCCCGGGTTTCGGCCTGTCTCCGGCCGACGGCCGCATCCTCAAAGTGGAAAGCCTTGCGACCAACCCTCATTTCCCGGGGCCGGCCACCAAAGTCAGCATCTTCATGAACGTCTTCAATGTCCACGTCAACCGGGTCCCGCTCTCCGGCCGCCTGGTCAGCCAGACCTATTTCCCCGGGGCTTTTCTGAATGCCAGCCTGGACAAGGCCAGCGCCTCGAACGAACGCAACGCTCTGGTGCTGGAGACGGGTGAAGGGCCGGTGGCCGTGGTCCAAATAGCCGGTCTCATAGCCCGCCGCATAGTAACCTGGGTCAGGGAAGATGAAAACCTGGATCGCGGCCAACGCTTCGGCCTCATCCGTTTCGGTTCACGGGTGGACATCTACCTGCCGCCAGATTCCGAAATCATGGTCATCCCGGGGCAGAAGGTTTCAGCCGGCTGGTCCCCCATCTGGCGGGCCAAACGATGAAACTGGTGGCCCTGATTCCGGCCCGCTGGGCCTCCAGCCGTTTCCCCGGCAAGCCTCTGGCTCTGATCAGGGGCCGACCCATGATCGAACACGTCTATCGCCGCGCCCTGGCCATACCTGAAGTGGACGAAGTCCACATAGCCACCGACAGCCCGGAAGTTCAGAAAGCCGCCCTGGCTTTCGGAGGCCGGGTAGTACTGACCAGCCCTGAACACCTTTCAGGTTCGGACCGTCTGGCCGAAGCTTCTGATATCCTCGGGCTGGCCGATGAGGATATAATCCTGAACATTCAGGGCGACCAGCCGGCCTTTGACCCGGATCAGCCCGCTCTTCTGGCCCGGGCCCTCCGGGAAGACCCCGGCCTGGAAATGGCCACCCTGGCCATTGCCCTGAGCAACGCCCGGGATATCCACAATCCCGGCCATGTCAAGGTGGCCTTTGGGGAGGACAGCTTTGCCCTATATTTCTCCCGGGCTCCCATCCCCTGGCCCCGGGACGGAGAAGGGGAATATTATCGTCACATAGGCATCTACTCCTACCGGGCCGCCTTTTTGCGCCGCTTCGTGACCCTCCCTGAAGGACGGCTGGAACGTATTGAACGCCTGGAGCAGCTGAGGGCTTTGGAAAACCGGGCCCGCATCAAAATAATTGTCGTCTCAGGCCTGTCGCCGGAAGTGGATGTCCCGGCCGACCTGGCCGCCGCCGAAGAGGCCCTGCAACTGGAAAGCCATTGACCAGCCATATTCGCCGTTTCCCCCTCCCCGGCCTCTGGGCGGCCCTTTGGTTGATCGCCTTGGCCGTTCCTTATTTACCGTATCCAGCCTTGGCTTTGGCCCTCCCGCCCCTCTTGCTCTCAACTGTCCGGCTGGCTCCCGGCCGTCCCCAGGGCCGGCGTCTGATTCTGGCCGCCGCCGGATTCTGGGCTTTCTGGAGCCTTCTGATGCTCCTGGCTCACCTGATCCTTCGCCCTACGGGCCTTCGGCCGACACTCAATCTCGCGGTTTGGCTGAATCTTGGACTTATTCTGGTCCTGGCCAGGACGCCCTTGGAATTGGCCCGGTCCGCAGCCATCCTGTTCAGCCCGCTTCTAGGCCGGCCTCGAGCCCAAAAACTGGCCTTGACCCTGGCCCTCCTGACCCGCCTCATCCCCGCCCTTCTGGCTTCCGCCCTGACCTTTCGGGCCGTTCTGGGCCGCCGGGCCGCCAGCCTGCCCTTGACCCGCAGGCTGAATTTATGGGGCCGCAACCTTCTCCGCGATACCCTGGGCCAGAGCGAAGACCTGTCCCGAACCATGGCCAAACGTTGGCCCTGGTGATTTTTTGCTTGTTAAAACCTGACTTTCCTGGCATAATAATCTTCAAATGAATTGCGCCGCACCGGGCCGCCCACTGTTGGAATTGGAAAACCTGACCCTCGACTTTGAAGAGGGTGCCAAACCTGCGGTGCGCGATTTTTCTTTAAAGCTACAAGCCGGAGAAATTGTGGGCCTGGTGGGAGAGAGCGGCTCTGGCAAGAGCCTTTCCGCCCTTTACCTTATGGGCCTGACCCCGCCGTCAGCCACGGTCCGTTCCGGCCGGCTCTTCTTCAAAGGCGAGGATTTGGGCCGCTTAAGCCCGGAGCAACGTCGCGGGCTCTGCGGGACAAAATTGGGTTTGGTCTTTCAGGAACCCATGACGGCTTTAAACCCGGTTTTGACCATCGGCGAACAGGTATCGGAGATTTTTCGGCTACGGGACGGGCAGGACCGGCGCGGAGCCCGGGCTTCGGCTTTGACCCTCCTGGCCCGGGTGGGTCTGCCGAATCCGGCCGAGGCGGCCGAACGCTACCCCCACCATTTTTCCGGGGGTATGAGACAGCGGGTGGTCATCGCCCTGGCCTTGGCCTTGGCGCCCGAAGTGCTGGTGGCTGACGAACCGACTACGGCTCTGGATCCCACCATAGCCGTCCAAATTTTGAACCTGTTGACCAGCCTAGCGGCCGAGGCCGGCTCGGCGGTGTTGCTCATAACTCATAATCTGAGGCTTCTTAAGAACAGGGCTCGCCGTATAATTGTCATGTACACCGGGCTGGCGGTGGAAGAAGCCGGAAGTAGCGACCTCTTCAAGCGCCCGGCCCACCCTTATACCGCTGGCCTCTTGCAAGCCCTGCCACCGGACTTGGACCAGCCGCCTCCGCCTCGCCTCAGGTCCATCCCCGGCGCACCGCCGGCCCCGGAGGCTTGGCCCCCGGGTTGCCCTTTTGAGCCGCGTTGCCCGGCCGCCGCCCCTTTATGCCGGTCGACTTTGCCCCCCCTGAACGACTTGGGGGGCGGGCGGCGGGTCCGTTGCTTTTCCGGACGGCCCGACCCGACATGATGACCACCGGAAACTCGAAACCACCCCTGAGCCTAGAAGAGGTGGGACTGACCTTTAAGCCCGGCCGGGGCCTTTTTCAGGAGATGGCCGCCGGCCTCAGGCGTTTCGTCGGCCGCCCGGCCTTCCCGAACGGAGTCCAGGCCGTACGCGGGGTAAGCCTGGCCCTCAAGCCAGGGGAAGTGCTGGGGCTGGTGGGGGAGAGCGGCTCGGGCAAATCCACCCTGGGACGAATCATGGCCGGTCTCTATCGGCCGGAAACAGGCCGGGTTCTTTGGACAGGGCGGGACCTGGCTGGGCTGGACCGGACAGCCCGCCGCCTTTTCAGGCGCCGGGTGCAGATAATGTTTCAGGACCCTGTTTCTTCGCTCAACCCCCGCTTCACGGCCGGAGCGACGGTGGAAGAAGGGCTGGTCATTCACGGCCTGGGTTCGCCGTCCGAACGCCGGGCCAGGGTGGGAGAACTCCTGCGGGAAGTGGGATTGCCGGCCGAATCTGCCCGGCATTTCAGTCATGAATTCTCCGGCGGTCAGCGCCAGCGCCTCAGCCTGGCCCGGGCTCTGGCCGTGGATCCGGAAATACTTATTGCTGATGAGCCGGTTTCAGCCTTGGATGTTTCCATCCAGGCCCAGGTCATAAACCTCCTTTTGGACCTTAGAGCCCGCCGGGGCCTGACTCTGGTCCTCATCAGCCACGATTTGCCCCTGGTCCGGGTCGTGGCCGACCGCTTGGCGGTGATGTATGGCGGACGGCTGATGGAAGTGACGGCCGCTAAAACCTTGGGGTCGGTCCGGCACCATCCCTATGTGGAAGCCTTACGGGCTTCAGCCGGCGGAGGCGGTCCGCTGGAAGGCGAACCGCCTGATCCGGGCCACCCGCTGCCGGGTTGCCCCTTTGCCACCCGCTGCCGGGAAGCGGACGAATATTGCCGGGCGGAAACCCCGCCCCTGACTTGGCGGACAGCTGATTACGCCTGCGCCTGCCGACGCATAACCATATAGGAATTAGGAGCTTAAAAAATGCCAGGGTTCCTGTACCTCCTTGCCAGCCTTACGACCCTGCTCCTGGGCTTCTATTTCTATAGCCGGGTTGTGGAAAAAATTTTCCGGCCGGATGAAAACCGCCGCCCACCGGCCCTGTCCATGACCGATGGGGTGGATTATATCCCAGATTCGCCCCGCAGGGTATTGCTTAACCAATTCCTCTGCATCACCGGCACCGGACCAGTCTTCGGCCCCATCCTGGGCATTCTCTATGGTCCGCAGGCTCTTTTGTGGATCGTCCTGGGCGCTATTTTCGGCGGCGCGGTCCACGATTACCTTTCAGGCATGATGTCCATACGTTACCGGGGGGAATCCATTCCCAACATTGCCGGCTATCTCTACGGCCCGGTCTTCAGGCAGTTCATGCGCCTGTTTTCTCTCTTTCTCCTCATCGTGGTAGGCGCCATCATGGCCATGGCCCCGGCCGGACTCCTCTCCAGCATGACCAGGCCGGAACTCAACGACTACCTGTTTTGGCTCATCATCATTTTTACCTATTATTTCTTTGCCACCATCATGCCCATTGAAATGCTCCTGGATCGCTTCAACCCTTTTTTCACCTGCATCATGGCGGCCATGGCCGTACTGGTGGTGGGAGCTCTGATATTCGGCGACTACCCCTTGTATCAAATGGCTACCCAGCCGGCCCCTCATCCCAATGATCTGCCCATGTGGCCCCTTATGTTCATCACCATAGCCTGCGGAGCCATCAGCGGCTTTCACGCCACCCAGTCCACCATATCCGCCCGCTGCCTGACTAATGAAAAAATGGGCCGCCAGGTCTTTTACGGGGCCATGATCATGGAATCCGTCATCGCCCTGATCTGGGCCACGGCCGGAATGACCTTCTATCAGACTTCGGCCGGCTTGGCGGAAATCCTCAACCACGGCGGCCCGGCCCGGGTGGTGCGGGATATTTGTTTTGAAATCCTGGGTGAATTAGGAGGACTTTTGGCTGTCCTGGGAGTGGTGATCCTGCCTATAACCTCCGGCGACACCGCCTTTAGGTCCGCCCGGCTTCTGGTGGCTGATATTTTTAATTTTTCGCAAAAAAATATTCCCCGCCGCATCCTGATAGCCGTGCCCCTTTTTGCTGTGGGGATATATATCAGCCTCAGCGACGACTTCAGCCAGGTCTGGCGCTATTTCGCCTGGCTGAACCAATCCCTGGCCTGCTTCGTTTTGTGGTCAGGCGCGGCCTATCTGGTGCGCATCCGAAGCTGCCACTGGATAGCCACTATTCCGGCTGTCTTTATGACCGCGGTGGTCACCACCTACATTCTCTATGAAAAAATCGGCCTGGGTCTGCCCTATAACTTCTCGGTTGTCATTGGTCTGGGGGCGGCCCTGGCGGCCCTGGCTTTCTTCCTGATCAGACGCGGCCGTATCCTGGACCGCGCCCCCTACGAGCTGACTCCGACCGGGGAATGGGTGACTGAGGACCCCCGGCAATCGGCGGAGCCAGGACATTGACCTCAATTCGCCGCCGGAAGGACCGGAAGCGGATTTGACTTGCAAATTTTTTCAAAATTGGCTATAAAGTGTTATCCGAGCAGCGTCCGATACGTCTGCGCCTGGCCTCAGGGCCTTAGTTTGAGTCTTGGTCATTTTCATAGTTTCCTTTAAGCCCCCGAGGGCTTTTGAGCGTCATTTACTTTTTCAGGGAGGTAATTCACCATGGGTTATGAGATTAAAATTGATCTCGACAAGTGCAATGGCGATGGCGCCTGCAAAGACGCCTGCCCGGTCGAAGTTTTCGATATCAAAAACGGCAAGGCCGAAATCGTTAACGGAGACGAATGCCTGGGTTGCGAGACCTGCGTGGAGGCCTGCGAACTCGGGGCTATTAAGGTGACCGAAGTTTAAAGCGCCCGGCTTGCCATAGGGCCGTTTGATAGACCGGCCCGGCGCTCCTGACCCGGGGCGCCGGGTTTTTTAATAGGAAAACGTGAATACCAGAACTCCGGCTGTCCGTCTGATGCTGGCCCTGGCGGCCCTGATACTGACCCCCTTCGGTTTCCTGGTGCTGGGGGCGGCCTTAGCTGAACCAAGCCCCCACTTAATGGTCATGCTGGTTTTTTCCGGCAGCCTGGCCGCCCTGGCCGGCCTGGCCGCCGGAATTGGCTTCCTGGCCTCGTTGCGCCCGGGACCTTTTGACGTCCCGCCATCCAAGGAGGGCGACCAGTGCTGAAAAAAACCCTGCCCCGAGTGGCGGCCATACACGATATCTGCGCCTATGGCCGCTGCTCACTGACCGTAGTCATACCCATTCTTTCGACCATGGGCTTTGAGGTGGCCCCGGTGCCGACCGCCGTCCTGTCCACCCACACCCTGTTTCCAGATTTCGTCCTCATCGACATGACTGCGGAACTGCCCCGCATAATCGACCATTGGAAAAAGCTGAATCTCAAATTCGAGGCTATTTACAGCGGCTTTTTGGGCTCGCCCCGCCAGGTCGATGTAGTCGCCGACTTAATCGGGCATTTCTCCTCGAAAGATACCCTGGTGGTGGTGGACCCGGTCATGGCTGATAATGGCCGCCTCTATCCGAGCATGCCCACGGAAATGGTGGATGAGATGAAAAAACTGGCCCGCCTGGCCAAGGTCATAACCCCCAACCTGACCGAGGCCGCCTTTCTTCTGGATCTCCCCGCCCAGGAGAGTATCACCAGCCAGGAAGTCCGCCAGTGGCTCAAAAAATTGACCTCCCTGGGTCCGGAAATGGCCGTAATCACCAGCGCTCCCCTGGAGGGCCGCCCCGGCGCGGCCACGGTCGTCGCCTATGACCGGCTGGACGACCGCTACTGGCTGACCGAAAGGCCTCAGGTGCCCGCCCAGTATCACGGCACCGGCGACATCTTCGCCAGCGTCCTGACAGGCAGCCTCCTTTCCGGCGACAGCCTGCCAGTGGCCATGGACCGTAGCGCCCAGTTCGTGGCCACGGCCATCCGGGCCACCTTCGGCTACCGCCATAGCGAACTGGAACACCACGAGGTGCTGCTGGAAAAGGCCCTTGGCACTCTGAACCTGCCAGTCAAAAACACTTTTTATGAACTCATGGACTAAAATTCAGGTATTGTTTCTAAGCCGGCGCAGCCAGGAATAATCACGGGAAGTGACGAAATCTTCCAGGCGACACAAGCGCTTTTCCAATCCTTCGGCCCGGCGGCTCAGGCGGCCCAGGGCCGCCTGGGGATCCAACTGGGCCTGAAGCCACACGTCCCTTTCGGCAGGGCTGTCCAGCCTGACAGACGGAGCCGGGCTCATAAGGAGGGCGGCCCCAAGATAGAGGACCAGGGTGGGCCAGAAAAACAAAAGTATGGCGGTCAGAACGAAAACCAGCCGCACCAGGCCGGTCGGCCAGTCGAAGTGTTCGGCCAGCCCCTTGGCCACGCCCAAGAAAAAGCCGTTCGCGGCCCGAAAGGGCCCATAAGTCCGGAGCTGGGCTATGAAACCCGGCCGAAGGCCGGCGGAATTGGCTTCAGGTCTGCGTTTCATGGCTCTCCCCTCCTTCCTGAACGGCCAGAATAATGTCTTCCAAGGCTCCCAGACGGTTCTCCAGATCGTTCATGGCCCGTTCCAGACGCCGGGCAGCTTCCAGGGTCTGGGTTCTTTCGGCCCGCCCCCAGCCATTGAAGGCTTTGACGGCGATGACGAGGAAGCCGAGACTCAGAAGGGTCAGAGGAAGCCCGATGATCAGGATCAGGGCCAGGGCTAATCCATCCATGGTCTGTCTCCTTTATGTCCGCTGATCAGCGGCTGGCGAGGCGGTCTTTGATTTCCTGGAGTTCCAGGTCCAAAGCTTCGTCCAATTCCTGGAAAGCCCGTTCCCGTTGCTCCGCCTCGGCTGACCGGCGGCGACCGGTCAACTCCAATTCAGCTGCGGCTTCCAGTTTGTTCAAACGGTCATCCAGACGGTCCAGCTTAAGCCGGGACTCACTCAAATCATAGCGCTTCATCTGGCCGGAGGCTTTAAGGCTATTGGCCGCCCTTTTCTCCCGATGGACCAAAACCAGTTCCCGCTCCCTAGCCTGGGTCAGCTTGGCTTCCAACTGGCCTATTTCGGACCGGTATTTTTCGACTACAGCGGCCATTTCCACCTCCCGGTTCGTGAGTTCCGATACCAGGACCGCGACCGATCGCCTTTCCAGCAGTGCCTCCCGAGCCAGATCGTCCCGGCCCTTGCGGGTGGCGGTTTCAGCTCTGGCCTGCCATAGCTGCATTTTCCCCTGTGCTTCCTGGAGACGGCGGTCGCTCTGGGCCTGGTCAGCCATGGCTTGGGCGCAGGCGGCTTTTATTTCCACCAGGGTATCTTCCATCTCAGCAATGACGAGCCGGACCATTTTGGCCGGATTTTCGGCCTTGTCCAACATAGCGTTGAGATTGGAATTGACTATGTCGGCGAACCGTGAAAAAATGGAGGGCATGGGGGGCTCCTTATATCCTCAACAAATATCCCGCTTTATGGTTGCTTTCAAAACGTGTTATTTTGAAAGCCAGTGATATATGGCAGCCAGGCCTGACTGGCCACGGCCCATATTTCACAGGCAAAGAGCAGGCCAATTTTGTTTTAGATGATAACTCTAAAATTTTATCCTGAAATTAATTAAAATATAACTTTAGATCAGGCGAGGGGAAATCTGGAATCAAAACTCGCCACAGTATTTTTAACCAATAAATAGTTATATAGGCTAATTTTTGACTAAATTTAGCTTTTTGGGTTCCCCCATGCTCTTCTGGCCGCCTCAGCCACAGCCGCACCTTTGACTTTCATCTTTTTTTCTTCTAAACTCCAAGCATCAGCCATTCGGAGCGTAGCCATGCCCAGCCTTTCCAGGTCCGCCGCCTTCAGCCCCGCTCAGACCCTGCTTCTGGACCGGGCCTGTTTATTGGCTAGGACCCTGGTGGCCGAAGATTTCAGACTCGACTTCGAAGATTTCCGGGCTTGGCCAGTTGATGTTAAACACTTACCGGAACTGGCCCCGGAAGAGCTGGCCGAAGGAGTTTTCGCCCAGCTCTTTCGATATTTCCGCCCCGGACCGGTAGTGGCCGGAGCCCGGCCGGACTATTACCGCATCTGCCTCTACGATCCGGAAATCCTGCGGGCCGTGGCCGCCGAACCCGGGCTGGCCCTGGAAGCTCTTCTGACCTACGTGTTGACCCACGAATTCATCCATGTGGCCCGCTTTGTCAAATTCATGGGCCTTTTTGAAGCCGAAGCCGAGAACCGTCGGGCCGAAGAAAAAATTGTCCACGAGGAGACCTTTCGTCTTTTGAGTAAAATATCCCTGCCCGGGCTGGACCTGGTGCTTGATCTATACCGCAACCACCGCCTGCCCGTGGATTAGCCAGTTTTGCCTCGGACCGTTTTTTCTGCTATAATGCCAACATAGTGAAAAAATACACCGACATCACCCGGCCTTTCCGCCTGCGCCTTTTGGTCTGTTTGTTCGCTCTCTTAAGTTACGCTCCGGCTCTGGCGTCCCCTCCTCCCTCCCCTGTCGTTACAGCAGATGATCAGTTGAATTTCCTGCGCCTGAAAGATCGTTTTGAAACCTTGGCCCAGCATTACTCCGATCCCATAATCCTGGCTTGCCTGGCTGTTGAAACCACCGCCCAAGCCTGGACCCTGGCCGCGGCCCGTCTGACCGAAGACCCTGCGAATCAAGCCAGTTGGCAGGCCCGGGCCGCTGAATTCGAAAAATCCTGGTCAATAAGCCGGGACTGGGACGCCCGCCACCGGAGGGCCTTGAAAGTCTACTACGAAGCTTTGAGTGAGGTGGCCGGTAAAGTGGCCGGCGTCAACCAGGATGGACGCCAAAATGCCGATCTGGCAGCAGCACTGGACCGCAATGACCGGGCTCTGAAAATGTTGGCCAAGCGTCCCGATGACTACCTGGAAAAAGAAGTCCTCTCCTATGGCCTGATGAGCCTGGCCGAAGTCATTATCCGCTCCTCGGATCTCGCACTGGATCAGCCGGCCGGACTAATCCTGGAGGCGGTCGCCAAGGAAACCGAGGCTCTGCACCGGCGGAAAGGCCTCCATTATCGAGCCAGGCTGGCCTTCATCTACGCCGCCCAAGTCCAAGCCCTGACTGATCTGATTTTTTTGCTGGGCCAGGCGGCCGGACCTCCGCTGAGCCGCCCTTTGGCGGATATCAGGGCATCCTTGGACAAAGCCGGGGCCGATTCCCGCCTGCCCACCACTCTATGTCTCGCCTGGACCGCCCAAGCCCAGGCTTCCCTGCCCCTGGCCTATTGGCTAAGCACCAGGCCCCGCGCCGACCAAGGTCACCGTCCATGACCAACGGCCCGGTTTACTTGATGGACGCCAGCGCCTTCATCCACCGCGCCTTCCATGCCGTCCGCAATCTCGCCACCAGCGGCGGCCGCCCCACCGGAGCGGTTTACGGCTTTGCCAATACCCTCCTTAAATTGCTCCGGGACCGGAACCCTCCGGCCCTGGCCGTGGTCTTCGACAGCCCCGAACCAGGCCGGCGTTATAAAATATATCCTGCCTACAAAGCCAACCGCGGCCCCCTGGATGAAACTCTAAAGATCCAACTCCCGGACACCCGCCGCCTGGTTGAAGCTCTGGGGCTGTTCAGCCTGGAGCGGGCAGGCTTTGAGGCCGACGACCTCATCGCCGCGGCTGCCAGGGCTTTCGCAGCCCGGGGACTGGAAGTGATCATCGTCTCCAGCGACAAGGATTTTTACCAGCTTCTGAGCGACCGGATCTCCATGTATGACCCGGACCCGAAAAAAGACTCAGCCCTGACCCAGACAGCCTTCCGGGAGCGCTTCGGGCTCAATCCGGCGGCCTTTCTGGAGATGCAGGCCCTCATGGGCGACTCCAGCGACAACATCCCCGGCGTACCTCAGGTGGGGGAGAAGACGGCCCTGAAACTCATAAGCCGCTTCGGCACCCTTGACGATCTCTACGGCCGCCTGGAGGAAGTGACGCCGGAAAAACTTAAGACCAACCTGGCCGCCCACCGCGAGGAGGCCTATGTTTCCCGGGAGTTGGCCTGTCTTGGTCAAGGCGCGACAGTGGATTTTGAAGCCGAAGAACTCAGGCCCCGTCCCCCGGACCAAGCTCTCCTGACCGCCCTTTTCAATGAGTTGGAATTCACGCGCCTGCTCCGGGAGCTTTCTTATTCCTCTCCCGAGCCGGAAACCCGCCCCCAATCGCCACCCGTGACCTACGAAAACTATATTCTGGTGGACGGACCGGCCGGCTGGGAAGCCCTGGAATCCTCCCTGGCCGGAGCCAGCGCCCTGGCCGTGGACCTGGAGACAGACAGCCTGAGTCCCAGCCGGGCCGCTCTGGTGGGCCTGTCGCTCTGTGCCGAACCCGGCCGGGCTTTCTATATCCCTGTGGGGCATCGGACCCTGGGAGCCGCCAACCAACCCCAGGCCCTGGAAAAAATAGGCCCCTGGCTGGCTGCCCCCAAGCCGCCCAAAATAGGCCAGAATGCCAAGTTCGACTGGCTGGTCCTGGCCCGGCATGGGCTGGACCTGCCGCCCCCGACCGATGACCCCATGCTGGCCTCCTATCTCCTGGACCCTGAGGCCAGGCACGGACTGGACTACCTTAGCCGACGCCATTTGGGGCATGCTCCCATCGCCTTCAAGGACCTCCTGCCGGACCCGAAAAAAAATTTCAGCGACCTCAACCCTGAAGAAGCCAGGGATTACGCGGCCGAGGACGCCGACCTGACCTTCCGGCTGGCCGGCCTATTAAGGGCCCGTCTTGAAGAAACTCCGGCCCTGGCCGCCCTTTACGAAGAGGTGGAATTGCCTTTGGAAGCCCTTTTGGCCCGCATGGAAGGCGCGGGGGTCCTTCTAGATGTTCCGGCTCTGGAGCGTTTGTCGCTGGAACTGGACGGTCAGTTGAAAGTCATGGAGGAAAAAATTTTCAGCCTGGCCGGCCGCCCCTTCAACATCGCCTCGCCCCGCCAGCTGGCTGAAGTGCTTTTTCAGGAAAATGGTTTGACCCCTTTAAAGAAGACGGCTAAAAAAACCGGTTTTTCCACTGACGACGAAGTGTTGGCCGAACTGGCCCTCACCCACCCCCTGCCCCGGGCCATCCGCGAATGGCGCTCGCTGGACAAGCTCAAGAACACCTATACCGACAAACTGCCCCGCACCGTCAACCCGGCCACCGGCCGGGTCCATACCTCCTACAACCAGACCCAGACCGCCACCGGCCGCCTGTCGTCTTCGGATCCCAATCTCCAGAACATCCCCGTCCGGGGGGAAGAAGGCCGCCGCCTGCGTGAAGCCTTCATCGCTCCTCCCGGTTTCCGGCTGATCTCAGCCGACTATTCCCAGATAGAATTGCGGATACTGGCCCATTTCTCCGGTGATGAAGCCTTGATAGGGGCTTTCAGGCGGGACGAGGACATCCACACCCAGACCGCGGCCGAAATTTTCGGCCTCCCAGCCGAGAAAATTACGGCCGACCTGCGGCGGGAAGCCAAAACCATCAATTTCGGGGTGGTTTACGGGCAAGGGGCCTTCGCTCTGGGTAAACAGCTTGGCATACCCCAAGCCCAGGCCCGGGATTTCATCGAACGCTATTTCCAGCGTTTCCCAGGAGTCAGGCGCTATATGGAAGAAACCAGGGGCCAAGCCAGGGAGGCCGGTCAGGTCAGTACCTGGTTCGGACGTCTCCGCCGCCTCCCAGGCCTCACCGGCGGCTACCAGGCCCGGCAAGAGGCTGAACGCATGGCCATCAACACACCTATTCAGGGCACGGCGGCCGACCTCATAAAAATGGCCATGCTGGCCGTGGACCGGCGCCTGGCGGCTGAACATCCCCGGGCCAGGCTGCTCCTTCAGGTCCATGACGAACTGGTGGCTGAGGCTCCCGAGGCCGAAGTCCAAGCCGTAAGCGGACTTTTAGTGGCTGAAATGGCCGCCGTGGCCGCCGCCCCGCCTCTGACCGGAGCCCGGCCCCTCACCGTACCGCTCAAGGTGGATGTGGGCGACGGCCCCAACTGGGCTTTGGCCCACTGAACCGCCGAATCCTTCCGTTCAAATAAAATATTAGTTTTTAAAAAATGTCCCGGGGCCTGGTGCCGTCCTGGGGGCCTATGAGGCCCTCACGTTCCATGCGTTCAATCATGCGGGCGGCCCGGTTGTAGCCAACCCGCAGGTGGCGTTGCAGGTGGGAAATGGTGGCCCGGCTGGTCCGGCGGACCAATTCCACAGCCTGGTCATAGAGGGGATCGTTATCTTCCGGCCCGCCCACCTCTTCTCCGGCCTCCGTTTCAGGAACCGCCAGCTCCTCCAGATAGTCCGGCGGACCCCAGGCCCGAAGGAAATCAGTGACCCGCTGAATTTCTCCGTCTGAAACGTAAGGCCCGTGTAGGCGCTTTAAGTCGCTTTGAGTGGGATCCAGAAAAAGCATATCGCCGCGCCCCAGGAGTTTCTCCGCGCCTTTCTGATCCAGAATGGTGCGGGAATCTATCTGGGACAGCACTTTAAGGGCAATGCGGTTCGGCAGGTTGCTCTTGATGGTGCCGGTGATGATATCAGTGGTGGGGCGCTGGGTGGCCAGGATCAGGTGGATGCCGGCGGCCCGGGCCTTCTGGGCCAGGCGGGTGACATGGATCTCCACCTCCTTGGGCGCGACCATCATCAGGTCGGCCAGTTCGTCTATGATTATGACCAGGTAAGGCAGTTCCGGAGTTTCATCCCGCCTTTTCCTCCGTGCGGCCCGCACTTTATCATTATAGACATCAATGTGGCGGACTTCCATTTCGGCCAGGAGCCGATAACGGGTCTCCATTTCGGCCACAGCCCATTTCAGGGCCAAGGTGGCCTGGAGCGGCTCGGTCAGGACCGGATAGATAAGGTGTGGGATATCCCGGTAAAGAGTGAACTCCACCACCTTGGGGTCGATCATCAGGAGGCGGACCTTATCGGGCGGGGCCTTGTAGAGGAGGGACATTATGATGGCGGCCAGGGCCACGGACTTGCCGGTGCCCGTCGCCCCGGCGACGAGGAGGTGGGGCATGGGGGCCAGATCGGCCACCACCGGCTGGCCCAGGATGTCAACCCCCAGGCTCAAGGTCAGAAGCGAGGGTGATTTCCGAAAGGCCGGGCTTTCCACCATTTGGCGAAAAGACACGGGCAATCTGGTCAGGTTGGGTATTTCAATGCCTATGGTGCCTTTTCCGGGCAGATGGCCGGCCACCCGGATGGACTTGGCTTTCATGGCCATGGCCAGATCTTCGGCCAGACCGGCCACCCGGGCTATCTTGATGCCAGGGGCCGGCTCGTATTCATACATGGTTATGACCGGACCGCCTGAAACTTCCGTGACCCGCCCTTCCACGCCGTAATCACGCAGCTTGTCTTCCAGAAGGTGGGCGTTGGTCTCCAGTTCTTCCCGGGTCAGACCGGAGGCGTGGCCGCTTTGAACCGGGGCGGGGTCCAGGAGATCCAAGCCGGGAAGTTCATATATTCCTTCAGCGGAGGTTTTTTCCCCAGATGGCGGCACCTGGGGGGGCGACTTACGATTGGTGATGATCGGAGCGGCGGGAATCGGTGGAACCGGTTTTTCAGGTTCTTCGGGAGCGGCGTTGACGATTCCCCTGACCGGTTCCGGCTGTATCGATTCCGGCGGAGCAGATTCCATCGGCCCTGCGGTGGCCGCCCAAAGACGAGCCAGAAGAGCCAGAAGCCCGCGCCCCACCGGCGGCAGGGCCAGGACCAGGCCGGCCAGGGCGGACAGAGGCAGGAGCAACCAAGCCCAAAGGCCGGCCCGGAAAGCCCCCCGGGCCAGAAAACCTCCGAAATGTCCGCCGCTTGAGGCGGAAAAACGGGCCACCAGGGCCAGGACAGCGAAAAAAAATAGCACTCCGCCGGCTGTCTTCAGCAACCTAGCGACAGTAAAAGGTATTTTTTTCCAGGTCAGCCAGGCCACCCAGGCCAGAGCCGGCCCCGGCCACCAGCCGAAGAGGCCGAAAGCGTCCTTAAGCGTGCGGCCGATCTCACCCCCTGGGCCGGGGATCCCGGCGGCGCCATATAAGGCCACAGCCAGAACAGCCGCGGCCAGGCAAACGGCCGGCAGGACGCGGCGTTCCGTCTTCCGCTCAGTTTTCCGGGCCATCGACGGCCTGTTCCAATTTTTCCAGGGCCGGCTTGTAGGCCGGGTCCTGAGCCAGGGCGGCGGCGTAATGGTCTTTGGCTTCGCCCGGCCGGCCGGTCTCCTCGGCCACCCGGCCCAGTTGGTAATGCACTTCCGGGGCTTGGCTGCCATATTCCATGGCCATTTTCAAATGGTGTTCGGCCCCGCTGAAATCTCCCAGGCTGAATAGAAGACGCCCCAGCCGTTGCCGGTAGAGGCTGTTGGTCGGCTCCAGTTCCACGCTGCGCTGAAAAAGGCTGCGGGCCACAGGGAGATCGCCCGAAATATCCACAAAGAGAGTGCCCAGGGCCGACAGGGCGTAGGCATCGTCGGGGGCGGTCTTGACGGCTTTTTTAAAGGCGGCCAGGGCACCCTGGTGATCATGGGCCAAAAGCAGGGCTTCACCCAAGAGGCGGAAGACCTCCGGCCGGTTTGCCCCCTCCTCGCCGGCCCTTTTCAAGGCCGGCAGGGCCTTGTCCAGGTGCCCCAGTTCCAGGGCGGTCCGCCCCAGGTGAAAAAGGGTCTCATAATTGTCCGGGGCCAGTTCCGCGGCCCGGGCCAGGGCCGCCTCGGCCTCGGTCAGACGCCCGGCCAAGAGATGGGTATAGCCCAAATTGTAGTGAGCCATCATGTTTTCGGGATCCAGCCCCACTATCTTCTGAAAGGTGGCCAGGGCTTCACGGGCCAGGCCAAGACGGCCCTGGCAGACGCCAAGGCTGTTAAGGAGGTTGAGATGATCAGGGGCCAGGGCCAGCCCACGCTCGTATTCCTTTAGGGCTCCGCTGAGGTCGCCGCCTTCAAACAGCCGGTCTCCGCTTATATTCAAAGCCAGAGGGCCAAAAACGGATACCTGGCCCGGACCGGTGAAGGCGGCTTCATCCAGGGCTTTGCGGGCATCTTCGACCAGATCCCGGCCGGGTCGGGGGCCGCCGGAACTGAAGAGCAGGCCGAAGGAAACCGGTTCGTAGACCCGCAATTCCGTAGCCAGATCATGGGCCGCCCGGACCAGGTCGGCCTGGGTCAGTCCTGTCTGAAGCAGGTCCGGCCAAGCCAGGGCCAGGGTGTCGGCCTTCCAGCGGGCCTTTAAGCCGGCCCCGGGCCAGACGGAAAATACTTTTTCAAAAACCAGGGTCATCTGGCGGCCGGCCTCTTCCCGGCCCAGCATGGCGGCGTTCCTTTCAAATCCGTCCTGACGGGCCAGGAGCAAGGCCAAAGGCTCGACTGAAGCCGTTCCCAACGCCTCCAGGAAATCATCGACCCCTGTCAACTCCGGCAGAAAATCCAAAGGCCCGGAGACCTCGACGGCCTCATCCAGCCGAGAAAAAGTCAATGCGTCGCCGGTAGCGACCCGCCGGCCGACCTTGGCTCCGGTCAGACGGCCCAGGGCATAGCCTTCGGCGGTTTCCGTCAGGGTCACTTCCCCTTTATATTCAGCCTCACCACCGGCCGCGCCAGGGGCGTTGACCAGGAAGACCTGGCCCACGGCCGCGCCGGCTTCGTGGCCCAGGCCCACGACCACCCGATCCAAGGGCAACACTTGAATTATCCGGCCATGCCGCGCCAGGAGGTCGGAGAAGGCGACCGCCTCATTCCGACTCTGGCGGGCCTGAAAAAGAGCGGCCGAAGCCCGGCTAATAAGAAGCCGGCTCTGGCGGTGAAAACCGGCAAGCGCGGCCTCGGCTCCCAAATCCACGGGGTAGGCGGCCCAGGCCAAAGCCGGGCGTGACTCCGGCTCCGCCGCCGAGAGCCAGGACAAGGCTTCAGCCAAGGCCAGACGCAGTTCTTCGGGCCGTTCTTCAGTCAAAAAAGCCAGACGGCGCGGATTAAGGCGGGCGGGGCAACGCAAAGTCAGACGCTCGGCCAGGCGAGCGGCCAAAGAGGCCAGGATCGGTCCCGGCTCCGGCCCTCGGCTCAATTCAGCCAGCACCAGGGCCAGGACCGGTTCGGAACCGTGATCCAGGCTCAGGCTGAGGGTTGTAGCCCGGGGGCGTTCCCGCAGGATTTTGGGCAGCCGGCTCAAAAAATATCCCCGGCTGAAAAAACCGGTCTCCCGGTCGGTGGACAGAGCCTTGCGTAGCCACAAGGTTTCCAGGGCCTGTTCAACGGCCCGGGGGAGAAGGCGGGCTAATTCCGGGGCCAGCGGTTGGCCTCCGACGGAAAAAACCATTAGATAGCCCAGATCCCGGCCTTTGTATTTCAAAGGATGGACCAGATTGCCGTCCTGAGGGCCTTCCCCCACCTCCGGCCACTCGTTCAGAGGCACCACCCGGCAGTCGTGAGGTTGGATCAGGGCTTCCAGATCCAAGCAGAGCTTGCGGCCGAAACGTTTCAGATCGGCCGGAACCAGGCGGGGGCCGCCTTTTTTACTGGTCATGGCGACAATTCCCAATTTTTGATTTGCTGAAATCAGACGCAGCCTTCGGGTTTTTCCAGACCGGCCATTTTGCAGGCTCCTTTGCCCGGGCCGGAAGGAAATAGTTCATAGATGTATTTCAATTTAAAGCCGGTGACCTGGGCCAGAATGCGCACCATGGGGGCCAGGCCGTTTTCCCGATGATAGGCATGGAGGGCCTCCATGACCGCCCAATGGTCTTCAGTCAGCTCGTCCAAATCCTCCAGAAGCCGTACATGGTCAACCCATTCCGGTCCCCAGAGGTTGAAATCGGCCAGAAAACCTTCGTCAGTCACGGGAAAAATTTTGCCCTGATGTTCCACCGTCGGCATGGCGCCCTCCTTAATGATTCCCCCGGGCTCTCCGCGTTTCATAACCTTATAATTATTATGTATGGGCCTGATAATGTCAAGGCCGGGCCGCTGACCCCATCTCTCGCCAGCCGTGGGTTGCCAAGCCACCGGGCCGGTGCTATTATGAGCGGGCAGCTTTAATTTTATTCTTTTAAACAAAGGGGACGAGTCCATGCGTGCCGATAAGATATGGTCCGACGAAGCGGCCGTGCACGACTTTCTGTTGCACGGCGAGGTAGGGCACCTGACCACCATAGACTCGGAGGGTTGGCCCCACACAGTGCCAGTCGACTATGTATGGCATGAGCGGGCGATTTTTTTTCACAGCGGGTCAGGAGCCAAAATGAAGCATCTAGCCCTGAACTCCAAAACGGCTTTTGCCGTCACTGAAGCCCTGGAACCGCTGACCAGCGAAATAACTTCCGACAACATTCCCTGCCACGACACCCACCTGGGGCGTTCGGTCCTGATTCGCGGTTTGGCCCGAGAGATCGTGGATCCGGCGGAGAAACTGGAGATACTGAACATCATCATCGCCAAGTATGACCCAAAAGCCATCCGACTGGGCGAAAACCTGCCCGGCTCGGAGTCTGTCAAGACCCAGCCCGGTTTCGCTACCTGCCGGGTTGTGAAAATTGAAGTGGTCGAACTGACCGCCTGCCGTCTTCTGCTACTGAACATGCCGGAAGAATATCGCCACGCCCTGGCCGATCACTTTGAAGTGCGGGGCTTGGCCCTGGATTCAGCCCGGGATCTTAAGACCTCCATTCTGCTCAGGTCGGTGACATCAGCCCCGGGCCGGTGAGAACATGGGCCAACTAACTCTGTATCTGGGCGGGGCCAAAAGCGGCAAAACCAGCCTGGCCTTGGCCCGGGCGGAAACCTGGCCCCCTCCCCGCCTCTATCTGGCCACGGCCCAGGCCTTGGACGGAGAGATGGCCGAACGAATTCGGCGGCACCAGGCCGAGCGGGGGCCCCAGTGGCAAACCCTGGAAAGCCCCTTGACCCCGGACCAGACCCTGGCCGACCTGGCCGGGGACCAGGTGTTCCTTCTGGACTGCCTGACCCTGTGGCTTAACAACCTTCTGGCGGTTGAAACCGGGGATGACCAGATAAGGTCCCGGGTTCGGGATCTTTTGCTGGCCATAGACGCTTATGCCGGACCGGTCATAGCCGTTTCTAACGAAGTCGGCGGCGGAATTGTGCCGATTAACGCCCTGGCCCGCCGATTCCGGGATCTGGCCGGCGAGACCAACCAGCGCTTCGCGGCCCGGGCGGATCGGGTGGTTATGGCGGTGGCCGGGTTGGAATGGGTCCTGAAAAGCCCGTCTTAAAGGAGGCGGGAGAACAAAATACAGGTATTTTTCACTGGTCTCTGCGGGAAGGCCCGATTTCTTGCGCGACCCGGGCAAACTCGTCTTCGACTTTACGGAAAACCTCCACCAGGACTGGGTCGAAGTGCGACCCCGCGCCGGATTCGATGATCTCACAGGCTTCCTCATGGGTGAAGGCCTTTTTGTAAGGACGCTCGGAAATCAGCGCATCGTAGACATCCGCAATGGCCATCAACCGGCCTTCCAAGGGGATGTTCAAACCTTTCAAGCCCATCGGGTAACCGCTGCCGTCCCATTTTTCATGGTGGGTTCCGGCTATGCACAGCGTGTGGCGCAAAAAGGCGTGTTCTTCCGCGTTGTTCATTATTTTTTCTATGGCATCCACTCCGACCGCCACATGGGTCTTCATTACCTCGAACTCCTCCTCGGTGAGCTTGCCGGGCTTGTTCAAGATAAGGTCGGTAATGGCGATTTTTCCAACGTCGTGGAGCTGGGCCGAGGGCAGAAAGAAATCCATATCCCATTCTGATATTTCTTCCCTATAAATCCCTTCCCGGATAAGCTCGTCAC
>JAITBV010000302.1 GCA_031283395.1 Candidatus Adiutrix sp. | reverse complement strand
ACCGGCCAAGCCGGAACCGGCCTTGGATTTGTCGCCCGACCTCAGGACGGCGGTGGCCCGGGAGACCGGCTACCCCCTGGAAATGCTGACGCCCCAAATGCGGGTGAATGAAGATTTGGGCCTGGACTCCATCAAACTGGTGGAGGTCTTGAGCCTCATGGCCGAACGCCTCGGCCGGACCGATCCGGCTCCCCCGGCGGCCCTGGGGGCCGCCACCCTGGGCGACCTGGCCGCGGCCCTGGCCGCCGGTCCCGGCCCGCGCCCAGAGCCGGCGCCACCGGAACCACTACCGACGGCCTCAAGCGTCACGGCCGGAGCGGCCGAATTGGTCTTCGAGGTGGTGGCCCGGGAGACCGGCTATCCCCGGGACATGCTGAACCTCTCCATGAACCTGGAGAGCGACCTGGGCCTGGATTCCATCAAAAAAGTGGAGATCATCTCCGCCCTGGGGGATAAGCTGGGCCTGGCCCCGCCCGAAGCCGGGACCGTAAACGATCTGGTCACCCTGGCCGATCTGGCGGCTCTGGCCACGGGCGGCCGGGCCGGGACTCCGCCGGCCCAAGCCGCCGCTTCCCTGGAAGAGATACTTATGGAAGTGGTGGCCCGGGAGACCGGCTATCCCCGGGATATGCTGAACCCGGCCATGGACCTGGAGAGCGACCTGGGCCTGGATTCCATCAAAAAAGTGGAGATCATGTCCGCCGTGCTGGAAAGCCTGGCCGGCGAAGGGCTGGCCGGTCCGGCTCCGGAAAGCCTCCAGGAGGCCCGGACCTTGGGTGAATTGGCCGGGCGGCTGGCGGCCGGCACCCGGCCGGAACCGACGCGCCCGGAACCGGCCGCGGACAAGGCCCCGAAACTGACGCGGCGCGGGCCGGGCCGTCCACCCAAAAACCGTTTTAATCAGCCGCCCGCCGCTGGCGAGACCGAGGCCCAGATGGCCGAGCAGACCACCGCCTACCAGGTGGAGGCGGCGCCGGTGGCCCTGGCCGAGTTCAGCCAGGCCGCCCGGCCGGAGGGGGAGGTCGTCCTGGTGGCCGATGAAGGTCCCCTGGCCGAAGCCGTGGCCGAGCATTTCGCCCGTCGTCCCGAGGGCGGGCCGATCCGCCGTTTCACCTGGCGATCGGTGGGGGATTTGGCCCAGGCCCCGGAAACCCTGGGCAGCCTGGTCATGGTCGGCCCCGGGGACGGTGAAAGCCTGGCCTCGACCCGGGAGGCTTTCCGGGTTTCGAAGACTCTTGGTCCGGCTCTCAGGCGGACCGTGGAGAACGGACGGACGGCCCAGGCCCTGGCCCTGACTTTAAGCGGCGGCGCTTTCGGTTTCGCCTCAAACGGCCAGGCCCCGGCGGCCAGTCCGGCCGAGGCCGCCCTGGCCGGGCTATTTAAGACCGCGGCCCGGGAATGGCCGGAAGTCCTGGTCAGGGTGGTGGATCTGCCCGGAGAGGCCAACCTCCCCGCCGCCGGGCGCTATCTGCCATCCATCATGGCCGCGGCGTCAGCTCTGGGCGCTCCGTCGGAAATGGGTTTCCTCGCCCCGGACCAAGGCATAGCCCTCCGTCTTAAACCTTACCGGCTAAAGAACATCAGGGTCCGGCACCTTAAGCCGGGCCAAACCGTCCTGGTAACCGGCGGAGCCCGGGGAGTGACGGCGGCGGCCCTTAGGGAGCTGGCCCGGTCCTGGACGCCTCACCTGGTCATCCTGGGACGGACGCCCTTGATCCAGGATGAACCGGAATGGCTGAAAGACCTCCAGAACGAGGCCGCGGTCCGCCAAGCCCTGTGGCGCATGGCCGAGGTGAAGCCGGAGCCCCGGGAACTGGACCGGGCCGGAGCCAAAGTGCTGGCCGAGCGGGAGGTGCGGACCAACCTGGCGGCCCTGGAGAAGACCGGGACCCGGGTGACCTATCTGTCGGGACATTTTGAATCCGAAGGGGTTTTGAAGTCCGCCCTGGCGGAGATCAAACGTTTGTATGGTCCGATCCACGGCTTCATCCACGGCGCCGGGGTCCTGGCCGACAGCCTCATCCTGGACAAAAACGAAACGGACTTCGATCAGGTCTTCAACACCAAGGCCCGTATGGCCCGCCTTATATTGGAGGAATTGGAGGATCAGCCCCTGAACCTGGCCGTCTTCTTCTCCTCTTCCTCGGCCCGTTTCGGCCGCCGGGGCCAGGCCGACTACGCCGCCGGCAACGAATATCTCAACAAGCTGGCCCTGAAGCTGGCCCGGGGCCGATCCGGTCCCAAATGCCTGTCCGTGAACTGGGGGCCCTGGGCCGGCGGAATGGTGGGCGAATCCCTGGCCCGGCTTTTCCAGGAGGAGGGCGTGGGGCTTATTCCCCTGGGAGAGGGGGCCAGGCTCTTCGCCAACCTGGTGGGCACCCCCAAGCACGACCCGGTGGAAGTGGTGGTCCTGGGCCGGGGCACCAGGCTGGAGGCCCTGTCCGGCGAAAGGCCCGATCTTTCGGGAGCGCGGGGATGAAGGATAGCCGTCCGCCGGATCCCCGGTTCGCGATAGCCGTGGTGGGCCTGGGCCTGTCCCTGCCCGGAGCGGCCACGGCGGAGGAATTCTGGGCCAACATTCTGGAAGGCCGCCGCTTCTTCGCCCCGGCCACGGCCCTGGACTGGGGGGCCGAGCCGGAACTTTTCCTTAAGCCCGACGGCCCGGCC
>JAITBV010000260.1 GCA_031283395.1 Candidatus Adiutrix sp. | reverse complement strand
AAATCCCGGCCCCGTTCCTCCACCACTTTTTTGTTGACGATAGCCAGGTAGGTGGTGGAAAAGAAATTCAATTGAGGGGAATAGGCGAACTTCAAATTGACCGCCACCGTGTGGTCGTCGATGACCTCGACGCTGTCCATCGGCTCGGTGGCCTCCTGGCAAAAAGGCGAAGCCATGGCCCGCTCAAAGGAATATTTGACATCCGCGGCGGTGAACGGATCCCCGTTTTGGAATTTCACATCCCGGCGCAGCTTGAAAGTGTAGGTCAGGCCGTCGCCGGAGATTTTCCAGCTTTCCGCCAGGGCCGGGTGCAGTTGCCCGTCCGCATCGGCCCGGATCAGCGAGTCGAACATGTTCATATAGACCCGTATGGCCATCAGTTCATAGCAGTTGTGAGGATCCAGGGACGACGGCTCCACGGTTTGGGCGATAATGACAGAGTCTCTCGCGGCCGGCCCGGGCAAAGAGGCCGAGGATGATCCGGCGGAGGGATCCGACCCGGATTGGTCGGGCGAACAACCCAAGGTCAAAGCGGCTATGAACAGCGCCGCCGACATCAAAACCCATTTTTTCTTCATGTTTCCTTACCTCGTGTCGAGCTGAATCAAGGTCAGCCCGCTGTTTTGCGCCAGATCTCCTCCATCCGGGCCAGGTCCCGGCTTTTTTCCGTGGTCAGGGGACCCGGCTGATGATCCATCTTCTCCAGGGTCATGGCCCGGAGACGCTCGCCGAATTTGGGGCTGCCGGGTTTTTCGGCCATGCTGCGGTCGAACAGTCGGGAATAGAACATCTCCCGGCAGATCCGGCGGGTCGAGGGATGCCGGAGATAATTGCCCCCGGGCCCTATCTGGTCAATGATCTCCACGGCCAGGCTTTCGCGGTCAACCGAAAGGCCCTTCATGAACTGGCGGACCATGAAGATGATTTCATTCATCAGGACCATGTATTCCGGTGAAGCCAGAGAACCGTGATCCAGCCATGAGCCGCAGTCGTGCACCAGGCCGGAACCGGAAGCCGCGGAGGCCAGGCACTGGAAGATGGATTCCAGGCCGGCCTGCGGATCAATGTATTTGGAGTCGGTGGCACCGGCCGTGCCGAAGAGCGGCAGCTCGTAGAAAGCGGCCAGTTGGGAGACGGCGCTCAACATCAGGGCCTGTTCGGCGGAGCCGTAGGTGAATATGGTGGTGCGCATATCCATGATGGTGGACTGGATGCCGTAGATGAAGGGGGTCCCCGGGGCCAGAACCTGGGCCATCACCAGCCCGCTTAAGCTTTCCGCATTGCCCAGAACCAGGCTGCCGACCAGACTGGCCGGGCCGGTGCCCCCGGCCTGGGGGGCGCTGAGAATTATCAGGGGCAGGCGGTGTTCGCAGCAGAAGATTATCTTGTCCAGGGACGGGCCGTAGTAGGAGAGGGGGCTTATGGGTTCCGAGTAGTGGACGATCAAAGGCGCCCGCTCAAAATTCTTCCGCCCGTCCGTGATGACCAGGGCCATTTCATAGACGGCCTTAAGGCTTTCGGCATCGTTGCAGCAGAAGACCAGGGGTTTTTCGGTATTGGTCAGAGCCGCCTTGGCCGCCAGCCGGTCGGCCAGTTGCGGGGGGCAGTCCCCGGCCATGCCGATGATCATTGACCAGTCAAAATTCGGCAGGGCGTCCAAAAGACGGGCGTTGGCCGCGCAGTGCTTCAGGTGAAACGGGGACCGGCGGCCGTCAACCGGGTCGAGAAAGTCCACACAGTCAAGGCTGGGCCCGAACCAGGAGTAGCCGCCCTGGAGAAACACGCGCCGCTCTCCGTCCCGGCGGCCCAGGACCAGGCGTTTGGGCGCCCGGCGCAGGCAATCCTCAACCAGATGGGCGGGCAGGCGCACCCGGTCCCCGGATATCCGGCCGCCGGCTCCAGCCAGGGCTTCCAGCATCCGGGGGTGCTTGATGACCAAGCCGGTGCGTTCCAATACTTCCAGGGACGCCCAGTGGATCTCCTTGATCTGTTGCTCAGACAAGACGCGCAGTTCCGGACGGAAGGTCAAATCAGGGAAAGTGAGAGACATGAGGCCTCCTGAAAACACGGCCTTATCAGGCGTAATGAGCGCTTAAACCGCCAGAACCGTGACCAGGCCCCGGTCGGCGTCGATCTCCACCAGGCTGTCCAGGGCAATGGCCTCAAAGGGGTCTTGATCCAGATCGGTTATTGTCGGAAGGCCAAGCACGGCCACGGTCACGGCCAGCCGGGAGTCCAGGCGGGGCAGGATCAAACCGGCCGGGCCGATGTTCCGCACCCGGGCGGCGTGAAAATGGATCGACCAGCCGTTGGAGCCTTTGCCCCCGGACAAAACCAGGATGCGGCCTTTGATGCTGCGGCCTTCAAAGGGGTGCCCTTTTTCAATGACCAGGCCGGTCTTTTCATCCAGCCCGCTCCAGCCGGAAATGGCTTGGCGGCTGACCAGGGCCAGGCCTTCGGCCCGACCGGGGACCACGCCCCGTCCTTTCAAGACCAGGCTCATCCCCTGGCTCCTTCCCAGCGTCCGCTCACGGCGCTTCTGAGGCAGTCGTCCAG
>JAITBV010000139.1 GCA_031283395.1 Candidatus Adiutrix sp. | reverse complement strand
CTCCAGGACTTCTTCAAAAGTCCGAGCCTGGTTGATGAGTTTTTCCAGGTGATCGAAAGAGAAGAGATGGGTTTTTTTATAGTGTTCCAGGACGGCCGCCCAGAGGGCTTCCTTGCTCTCGAAGTGGTTGTAGATGGAAGACGGCTTAAGGCCGTTGGCCCTGGCGATATCCCGGATGGAAACGGCGGCGTAGCCCTTTCTGGCGAACAGGATGGAGGCGGACATCAGGAGCCGTTCCTTGGTCGCGCTGACATCGTCCACGAGCGGCAGTTTATATCGCCGGCCGTGGATTTCGTAAACCCGAAAACCGGAATCCAGCTCGGAGAAGCTCGGCGGGTCACCCGGGACTTCCTGTCCGGCGTCCGGTCGGGGCGTGGCCGGACCACGGCTTATTTTGGTTTCGAACGTCATTTGACAAATTTCTGGCGTTTTTAGAGATTCGGATTCAAAAATATAATAATATAAATAGTTTGTTCTGTCAAATAAATTGTTTATTAATTTTTCCGTTACTTTTTTGACCCCCCACTCCCAATCTAAAGTATCCGGGCCACGAACTCGGCGGCCCTGGGGGTCTCCGGCCGGGTGAAAAACCTATCCGGCGGCGACCTTTCCAACAAGAAGCCCTCATCCATGAAGACGACGGAGGTGGCGATCTCCCGGGCGAAGCCCATCTCGTGGGTGACGATGGCCATGGTCATGCCGGCCAGGGCCAGGTCGCGAATGACCGCCAGGACCTCGCCGATCATCTCCGGGTCCAGCGACGAGGTGGGTTCGTCGAAGAGCATATACTTGGGGTGCATGGCCAGGGCCCGGGCGATGGCCACCCGCTGCCGCTGACCCCCGGAAAGCTGGTTGGGAAAAGCGTCGATCTTGTCCGAGAGGCCCACCTTGGCCAGGAGGTCGGCGCAGACCTCCTCGGCCTCGGCCAGGGGTGGTTTCTTGACCACGGTGGGGGCCAGGGTGATGTTGCGCCTGACCGAGAGGTGGGGGAAAAGGTTGAAGCTCTGGAAAACGAAGCCGACGCTGGTGCGGATGGCGTCCAGCCTGGTCTTGGGGTGGGTCACGTCCACCCCGTCTATGAGGACGCTGCCGCGCGTGGCCTCCTCCAGGCCGTTGATGCAGCGCAGGAGGGTGGACTTGCCGGACCCGGAGGGCCCGACCAGGACGATGATCTCCCCTTCGGCGATGGAAAAATCCACTCCGCGCAGCACTTCCAGGCGGTCGAAGCTCTTGTGGAGGTCCTGGACCTCAATCACTGGCGCTCAACCTCCTTTCCAGCCGGCGGGCCAGGGTGGACACGCTCATGGTCAGGGAGAGATAGATTACGGAAGCCAGAAGGAGGAAGGGCAGAAGGTTGTAATACTGGGTTCCCAAGGCCCGGGCGCCCCCCATAAGCTCCAGGACGCCGATGGTGGAAACCAGGGAGGAATCCTTGATTAGCACGATGAACTCGCTGACCAGGGGAGGGATGATGCGCTTGAAGGCCTGGGGCAGGATAACGTGGCGCATGGCCCGGCCGTAGGACAGCCCCAGGGACCGGGCCGCTTCCATCTGGCCCTTGTCCACCCCCTGTATGCCCGCGCGGATGAGTTCGGTGTTGTAGGCCCCGGAGTTGATGCCCATGGCCAAGAGGCCCACGACCAGGGGGTTGATGTTTATGTGCGTGCCCGTGAACATTTTGTAGAGCATGGGCACGCCTATGAACAGGAACATGATCTGGAGCAGCATGGGCGTGCCGCGGATGAACTCCACATAGGCCGTGGCCAGCCAGCGGGGCGGGCGATACCGGGAAATGCGGCCCAGGGCCCCGATGACGCCCAAAACCACCCCCAAGGCCAGGGCGCCCACGGCCAGCTCCACGGTCAGGAGAGCCCCCAGGCCCAGGGTCCGCAGACTGCTGGGCGCGAACACATAGTCAAACATATTATTAATGGGGCATCACATTTTGTATTTAGCGCGCAGGTCTTCATAGACCTTGGTTTGCATTATCTTGACAAGTTCCGCGTCAATGGCCGCGGCCAACTTGTCGTTGCCGAGCCGGGTGATGATGAAGTTTTCCTCATCCACCAGGGGCGGGGTGATGGCCCGTAGTTTCATGTTCTTAAGATAGCCTTCCCCCACGGCCACATCGCAGACTATGCCGTCGAGCTGGCCCCGGCTGAGCATTTCAAAGGCGATCTGATAATCCATGGTGTTGCTTATCTTCACGCCTTCAATTTCCTTTAAGGCGTTTTCGCCGGTGGTGCCGAGTCCGGCATAGAAATGGCGGCCCGGGAAATCCTCGACCGACTTGATGTCGGAATCAGCCTGGACAAAGGCCACCTGGCCGCTCTTAAGGTAGGGGGTCTTGTTGAACAGAAGGTTCTTGGCCCGCTCTTCACTGAAGGTGAAGCCGGAGACGCCGATATCCACCTGCCCGGCCGGCACCGCGACCAGGATGTTGTCAAAGTTCATCTGGCTCCATTCGACCTTAAGGCCCAGGGCCGCGCCCACGGCTTCAAAGAGCTCGATATCGAAGCCCACGAGTTTGCCGTCCTCCAGGGATTCGTATGGCGGATAGTCGGGGGAAGTGCCGATGACCAAGGCGTCCTTTTTCAGGAGTTGAGAGACGAAGTCGCCGTCGGCTCCGAAGGCGGAACCCGGCAGAAGAAAAAGAATTGCCAGAAGGGGGATCAGGCGCGAGACACGAATCATTGTGTAATTCTCCTAAGTTTTGATTCACCGGAGCCAGGGGGCTGGTCTCCTAAGGTTTCCCGCCGGCCGGCCCTGAGGGGCTCACAACCGGGCTTTCACAGGGTCCGCCACCAAGGCGAAGCCGTCGAATTCATAGAGGCGCAGGCCGCGGGCGTCCTCGCGGAAGGGCCGGTTCCCGGCCGCGACCGCTTCAAAGGCCGCCGCGGCCTCTATTAGCCTGGCCCCGGGCTGGACCGGCTCATTGTGGCTGCAGTAAAGATGGCGCACCCGGCCGTAATCCCGGGCCAGGCGGTCCATGGTCGCCCGGTAGGTCTGGAAATCAGAGGCCAGGCCGTCCCCGGCGTCCAGGTGAGTGTAGAGGGCGGCCGGATAAAAGGTATCCCCGGTCAGGAGGATGGAGTTTTCCCGGTCAAAAAGCATCAGGCTGTCGGGCGAGTGTCCGGGCGTGGCCAAAATTTCAAAGACCCGGCCGCCGAGGTCGAAGGATCGGCCTTCGCTTACGGGTATATAACCGGCCCCCCGGATCTCGTAGCCGGCCGGGTCGAAGTCGGGCGGCAGGGGCCGCGAGAACTGGTCCGGGCTCATGTGTTCGGCCACGGCTTCCCGCCCCAATCCGCGGGTGATGCGGGCCCGGGCCACGGGGTGGTCAGCGGCGTGGACGGCCTCGAATTGCCAGTTGCCGCCCATGTGGTCGAAATGGGAGTGGCTGTTGAGGACTATCAGCGGTTTGGCGGTCAGGCTCTCCGTCAGGGCCCGCATATCGCCCAGGCCCAGGCCGGTATCCCACAGGAGGGAGCGGTCCCGGCCCTCGAAGAGAAAGGAGATGACTTCCTGAAAGTGGCCCGGCTCGTAGACGGCCCAGCCGCCGCAGGGCATAAGATAGACCTCGAACCAGGAGGAGGCGGTCCTGGCCCGGGGAATTTGTCCGCGCCACGCCCGCGGGGGACCTTCCGCCCAGCCGGTCGGCCGGACCGCGTCCTCAATTTTCTCCATGCCCTTCTCCAGAAAAACCAGAAAACGGTTGTTAAATCCGCATTATATTAACCTTCCCCGCCCCTGTCAAACAGCAGGCGGGTTTTACTTGCCCTTCCGCCTTAGCTTATGCCCTTCCCGGTTCCCGCAGACCGGACACCGGCTCTTTTTCATCGTGGGCGTCCATTCCTCTTTTTCTCCGTGCTGGCATTTGACGCAGATCAAGGCGTCGGCGTTGGCGTCCTCCCCGAAGACCAGGGCTCTGGAGGCCAGATCGGGCGCGCCTCCCATCCTCTTGATAGTCGTCCCTGAACGGGCCATGATCCACTTCCTTCGTAAAAATTAGATTTGGTTTAATTTATTGATTACATGGGAAATATGCAGCGGATGTAAAATTTTTCCCGCGGTGATTTCGTCTGTCCTTTTATTCATATATTGTTTGTTAAGCTCGTATTCAATTGTTATCGGCGTAAAATGCTTATGGGCAATCATACCGATATTCAAAAATTTCTTATTATTTTTTTCGTCTATTATTTTTTCTGTTAAGATACGTAAATATGATTCATCTGAAAAGAAATATATTTTTTCGTGTATATTTTTATTAAAATCCCATTTGTCTTGTTCATATTTTGCGGTTCCCTGGATAACTCTTTTCAATAAAGCATTATCAAAAAGAGTTAAATCAAATTTTATTTTTTTATTAGGCTTTAGGAATTGTTCAAAGGCCTTTTCAAATTTTTGGGCGGTCAGCATAAAAGTAGTCTCCTTTTTTACCTTTGGCGGCCTTGGGCGGCTTAAAAATTCCGGAGCCGGCGGCCTGTGACACAGAATTATGCAGATGTTTGGTATTATAATATTTCCGCCTTCTTTCGGTCAATACCCGCGCCTTGGCCGGTAGAGAGCGGCTGTTGACAATTAGGCTTGGCTATTCGAAAAAGCCTGGTGGGAGATGAACCCCAGGTAGGACCGATCTTACATTAAGCGGGAAATTTGGCCCCCACAGGACGTTACCCTGTGGGGCCGGGTTTTAGTTAAGGCCGCTTAATCCTGGTGGATGGGATTGATGACGATCACCACGCGCCGATTGGCCGCATCGCTGGAAGAGATGAGCCGCGATTTACCGTAGCCGACCGCCTCAATGCGCTGGGGATCTACGCCGCGCTGGAGCAGGGCGGTCTTGACCGTCAAAGCGCGGCGCTCGGAGAGCGTCTGATTGTACTCAACCGAGCCCGAGGAGTCCGTGTGACCCTCGACCAAGATGGTCGTCTGCGGGAAATCGGTTAACACGTCGGCGACCCGGTCAAGTTCGCTGTAGGCGCCGGGCTTCAGGGTGGCTGAGTCGAAATCGAAGAAAAAATCGCTTTTGAAGGTGGCGGTGAGAACATCCTGGTCACGCTGG
>JAITBV010000091.1 GCA_031283395.1 Candidatus Adiutrix sp. | reverse complement strand
AACCGCATCGTCTTTTTGGAAAACTACAACATGGCCATCGCCAGCCTCCTGGTCTCCGGCTGCGATGTCTGGCTCAATAACCCCCGCCGCCCCTTGGAAGCCTGCGGCACCAGCGGCATGAAGGCCCTGGCCAACGGCGTCCTGAACCTGTCGGTCCTGGACGGCTGGTGGGACGAGGGTTACGCCCCGGAATACGGTTGGGCCATAGGCCAGGGTGAAGAAGACCCCAACCACGAACTGCAGGACGAGACCGAAGCTCTGGCCCTTTACAACCTGTTGGAAAAACAGGTGGCCCCGCTCTTCTACCAGCGGACCGCCGACGGCATTCCCCAGGTCTGGTGCGATATGATGCGCTCCAGCATCCGCGATCTCATGCCCCTTTTCAGTTCCCACCGCATGGTGCATGACTATTACCACAAATATTACATCCCCTCCTCCCAGCGCTTCCGAAGCCTTACGGACAACAACTTCGCCGCGGCCCAGGCGCTGGCTGAATGGCGCAACAAGCTCATGACCTCCTGGAACGACGTGGCCATCCAGTCAATAGCCTCCACCGCGGACGGCGGCCAAAAGACGGTGGGCGAAGAAATGGAATTCGAAGCCCGGGTGCATCTGGGCGCCCTGGCGCCGGATGATGTGACTGTGGAGGCCTATTACGGCCCCCTGAACCACATGGGCGAATTCACCGACCGGGCCACCCTGGCCCTGGAGCCGAACCAGAATCTCCAAGGCGGGGCCTGGCTCTTCAAAAACATTGTGACCTGCCGGAACACCGGTAAATTCGGCTACACCATTCGAGTGTTGCCAAGCCAGAAACGCTTGGCCAACCCCTTTGCGCTGGGGCTGATTTGCTGGGCCTGAAAGCGCCGAAACCATTCGGCGGAAAGAAAGCCGATGAAGAAGCGGCTGGCCGACAAAAAACCCAAGTTGACGAACCTGGAAATGGCCGCCATAGGCTTCACCTGCCTATGGATGGTCATTACCACTGTCAACATTTTGCTGCACTCCTATCTGGATTCCATCCTCCACCATAAAATCATGGCCGGCCTGGGGCTGGTCGGGCTCCTGGTGTTCGGCTTGGCCGTGTTCAGTTTTTACCGCATCTGGAGCAGGCGGGCCGACGACTTGAGCAAGTTCAAGTTCAGGTCCGACAAATTCAAACAAGTCATTGCCAGACGCACGGCCGACCTCCATTCCCAACAAAGACAAGTCCAATCCTTTCTCAACAACCTTGAAGCCGGAGCCTATCTCAAGAACGAGCGGCACGAGTTCACCATGGTCAATCCCCGCTTCTGCGCCATCCTGGGGGTTTCGTCCGTGGATATCCTCGGTTCCACCGCCTACTCCTTTCTGCCCCGGGCCATTGGCTGGCGCATGGTCGAGATGGAACAGAAGGTCGTCCGGGAAGGCAAACCGATGGATGTTGACAACCTTTTGGAAAGCTCGGATAAAAACGATACCCGCGTCTATAACCTCAACATCTTTCCGGTGTTCAGCCCAGAGGGCGAAATAGAAGGCTCCGGGGGCATGCTCATCGATTTCACTGAAAAGCACCGCTTGGGCCAAGCCATCCTGGAAGCCAAGCGGGCGGCCGAAAAGGCCAATCAGGCCAAAAGCGCCTTCCTGGCCAATATCAGCCACGAAGTCCGCACCCCGCTGAACGGTATCCTGGGCATGGCCGACCTTCTTTTACGCAACCAATTGACCCGGGACCAGCTCTCCATGGTCGGGACCATCAAGAACGCGGGCTATTCCCTGTTGACGGTGCTGAACGATATCCTGGACATCTCCAAAATAGAAGCCGGCAAGATGAGCCTGGAAAACCTGCCCTTCGACCTGCGCGACCTGATTTTCGACGCCACGACCAGCCTGGCCTCACTCACCAAAAACAAGCCCGTCGAAGCCATCGTAAACATTCCTCCGGAAACTCCGGAATGCCTCTACGGCGATCCGGTCCGAATACGCCAGATAGTGCTGAACCTGGTCAGTAACGCCCTTAAGTTCACTGAAAACGGCGAAGTTAACATCACCGTGGAAATATTGGAAAGATCGGTCTTGGAGGAGCGCCCCCTGACCAACGCCGCGGAGACCGGGGCCGAACCACTCACCCTCCCGCCTGAAATGATCAAACTGCGCTTTTCCGTGGCGGACACCGGCATCGGCATCCCTCCGGAAAAACGGCATATCATCTTCCAGCCCTTTGAGCAGGCCGATGCCTCCACCACCCGGACCCATGGCGGCACCGGCCTGGGGCTGGCCATCTGCCACCGCCTTCTGACCATGATGGATTCCCGGCTGGAACTGACCAGCCAGGTCGGTCAGGGTTCCACTTTCTGGTTCGACCTGGCTCTGCCAGTCTCCACCGGGGAAACGCTCCCGGCGCTGTCCCGGCTGAACCCGGTCCGACTGGCCGGACGTTCGATCCTCCTGGTGGACGACAACGACAGCAACCGTCATTTCCTCATGGAAGAATTGAAAATCCTGGGTCTCAACGTCGTGGCCGCGGCCGGGGCGGACGAGGCCCTGCGTTACCTGAAACTGACCTCCTCCAGCGGGCAGCCCTTCGACCTGGTCATTACCGATAACATCATGCCCCACAAGAGCGGCCCGGACTTGCTGAAAGAAATGAGGGCCGAGCCCATCCACCGCTCGATTCCGGCCATCTTGCTGACTTCGGCCGATATACAGAACGTTTCGGCAGGCCGAAACCTCCTGTCTTTCTCCGCCGTCCTGACCAAACCGGTCCGGCCGGCCGAACTGGTCGTGGCCATCACCGCGGCTCTTGATCTGACCCCCTCGGAACAGGCCGAAAGGGGCGACAATGACGAACCTTATCCGCCGGCCGTCAGTTTCCGCGTTCTCGTGGTCGAAGATGTGGAAATGAACCAAGTCGTGGCCATGCGCCTTTTGGAGGAACTGGGACACCAGGTGGTGGTGGCCGGAGATGGAGCCCAAGCCCTGGCTTTTCTGAGAGAACGCGGCGGGAAGAACTGTTTCGATTTCGATCTGGTGCTAATGGATATTCAGATGCCGGGCCTGGACGGCCTGGAAACCACCGCCGAACTCAGGCGGATGGAGGCGGAAAACAATTGGCCACCCCTTCCGGTCGTGGCCTTGACCGCCCACGCCATGAAGGGCGACCGCGAGAAATACCTGGCCGCCGGACTGGATGACTACCTGACCAAACCGATCCTTTTAAATGAACTGGCGAGCCTATTGGACCGCCTGACCTTGAGGATCAAGAGCGGGATCGCGGCCCGGCCGGCCCCGGACTATGAAACAGACTCCATGGCAACTGAATATCCCTCGACGGCGCCAGGAACACAGGTCCTGGACGAAAACGTGATGAAACTTTCCTTTGGAAACAACCAGGACCTGTTGAAAAAAAGTATGGAGTTATTTCTCCGGGATGCCCCCAACCTGCTGACCAACCTCAACGCGGCCCTCAAAACAGACGACTTCAGGCAGATCGCCGCCCTGGCCCACGCCCTTAAAGGCATCAGCGGCTACTACACCCAGGCCGGCCCCTTTGAGTTGGCCCTCCTTCTTCACCAGACGGCCAGAAAAAACCCCAGCCCGGAAATGAAGACGGAACTGAACGAATTGAGCGCCGCTCTGGACCGGGCCGTGGCGACCCTGGCCGCGGCCATGAACGAACGTCTAAAAGGCCAGGACGAGGAGGCGGCCGCTTAAACCCCAAACCCCTGGTCCAGGAGGCTGCTCCACAACCCGGGATCCCGAAAATGATCGACCTCCGTCCAGTCTGGAATTGAACCGTTATGCGCATCCTTGTCGCCGAAGACCAAGCCCTGGCTCGCCTGATATTGACCGGCCACCTGAGGAACTGGGGCCACGAAGTGGTGGAAACGGTCGATGGCCAGGAAGCGCTCAACCATATCATCAGCGCCCGGAATGAAATCGACATGCTCATCACCGACTGGAGCATGCCCCGGCTGAACGGCCTGGAACTTTCCAACCTGGTGCGCAACCTGTCCAGCAACTCCCGTTACATATACATAATACTTCTGACCAGTCACAGCGAACTAAGCGACCGGCTCCTGGGTTTTGCCCAGGGCGGGGTGGATGACTACATAGTCAAGCCTTTCGTGGAAGCCGAACTCCAGCACCGCATCAATGTGGCCAACCGCATCATAACGGCTGAACGGCAACTTCGCCACCACAGCCGCAGCCTTGAGGATGTGGTCCGACACCAGACCGAAACCATCCGGCACAGCCAGGAAGAAATAATCACCCGCCTGTTTTCAGCCCTGGAGTCCCGCGACCAGGAAACCGGCAACCACGTGCGCCGCATCGGCCTGATCAGCGCCAAGCTGGGCAGCTATCTGGGCTGGAACCAGGGCGATGTGGACGCCATCCAGGCAGCGGCCCCTCTCCACGATGTCGGCAAAATCGGCGTCCAAGACAACGTGCTTCTAAAGAGGGATCGCCTGACCGAAGAAGAATTTCAAATCATCCGCAACCATACCCTAATCGGCGCCAACATCCTGGCCAACTCCAAGAACCAGATCATCAGCCTGGCCGAAGTGATCGCCTTAAGACACCACGAGAACTGGGATGGGACGGGCTACCCGGACGGACTGCAAGGAGAGGCCATCCCCGTCACCGCCCGGGTGGTGGCCGTGGCCGATGTTTATGACGCCCTGATGGCCGACCGCATCTATCGCAAAGGGTTGCCGGAAGAAGAGGTGCTGAAGATCCTTCAGCATGAGTGCGGCCGGAAATTCGACCCCCAAATAGCGATGATATTCCTGAAGAATATAGACGATATCAGGGACTACTACAAGGCCATGGAGAAGGACGCCGGCTTCGCGGCGGACCAGAAACAGCAGGAAGAGCCGGAGGAAATGACCGTAACCGCCAAACAGGCCGTTATCTTATAGCAATCAGGATGAATTGCCAAAGACGCGCTCAAAAACGGCGTCCACGGAACCCAAAAAGCGGTCCGGCCGGAAGACGGCTTCGATTTCTGTTAATGAGACCCGGTCGGTAATATCAGGGTCGGCCAACAAAAGGGTTTTGAAATCCAGCCCCTCGCGGTGAGACCTCAAGGCGTGGCCCTGGACCAGTTCATAGGCCGTGCCCCGGGGGAGTCCCCGGCCGCAGAGGAGCAGAAGAATTTCCTGCGAATTGTAGAGCCCGCCGGTCAGGGCTAGATTCCGGGCCATGCGCTCGGGATGGACCACCAGGCCGGCCACCAGATTTTTCAGGCGGACCAGCATATAATCAACCAGACTGGTGGCGTCCGGGGCGATTATTCTTTCAACCGAGGAATGGCTGATATCGCGCTCGTGCCACAGAGCCACGTCCTCAAGGGCGGCCAGAGCCTGACCCCGGATAACCCGGGCCAGACCGCTTATATTTTCAGCGCCGATGGGGTTCTTTTTGTGAGGCATGGCCGAAGAGCCTTTCTGGCCCTTGGCGAAAGG
>JAITBV010000029.1 GCA_031283395.1 Candidatus Adiutrix sp. | reverse complement strand
CACCGCTACGTCATCCTGCCGTCGGCGGGCCTCCTTCTTATAACCATGCTTTTGCTCCACCAGGCCGACAGCCCCAGGCTCCTGTTCACCGCCTCCCTCCTCTACGGCCTGTCCAGCGGAGCCCTCTTCCCCGCCCTTCAGGCCCTGTCCCTGGCCGGCGTGTCCCTGGACCGCCGCACCGAAGCCACGGCTTCCTTCATGAACTCCTACGACCTGGGTTTCGGCCTGGGCTCCCTCCTCATGGGCCAACTGGCCTTCATGACCCATCGCTACGCCACGGTCTATCTGGCCGCGGCCGGGGCCTGCCTTCTCTTTTTGGCCTTTTACCTGGGCTATTACTTCATAAGGTTCCGGCCTTCTCCAGGGCCCGGGCGAAACCGGGCAGAGCGCGCTCGATAACTTCCTCGGGCGCGCAGAAACAGAGGCGGAAATGCCCCGGGCCGGCGAAGCCCCGGCCGGGCACGGCCAGGATCTTTTCCTCCTTAAGGATATCCACAAAAGCCGCGTCATCGGCCAGGGGGCTTTCGGGAAACAGATAGAAGGCTCCGGCCGGCTCCTGAAGCCGGTAGCCCAGGGACCGGAGGCCCTGGACGAAGAGGTCGCGGCGGCGCTGGTAGAGGCCGACGTCCACGCTCACGCCCTGAAGCTCGGCCAGGGCCAACTGCATCAGGGACGGGGCGTTGACGAAACCCAGCACCCGGTTGGCCAGGGCCAGGGCCCCCAGGAGTTCCGGCCCGCCCCCGGGCAGGTCCGGGTTGATGGCCGCGTAGCCTATGCGCTCGCCGGGGATGGACAGGTCCTTGGAATGGGAATGGACCACGATGGAATAGGGATGGGCCGCAAAGACCGAGGGCGCCTTAAGCCCGTCGTAGGTCAGCTTGCGGTAGGGTTCGTCGGCGATGAGGAAAATCGGGCGGCCCCAATGGGCGCCGGCTTCGGCCAGGAGGCGGCCCAGGGCCGCCAACCGCTCCGCCGGATAAATGACCCCGGTGGGGTTGTGGGGCGAGTTCAAGAGGACCGCCCGGGTGGCGGGGTTGAGTTTTACGGCGATGGTTTTTGGGTCCAGGCTGAAGCCCGGGCCGGGCTCGGCCGGGACCAGCGTTCCTCCGTGGTTGTCAACGTAGAAATTGTATTCCATGAAATAGGGCCGCGGGGTGACCACTTCGTCGCCGGGGTCCAGGAGGGCCTTTAAGACCACGTTGAGGCCTCCGGCCGCCCCCACGGTCATGACCACCTGGTCAGGGGTGAAGGCCCGGTCCAGGCCGGCCCCCTGTTCGGCGTTGAGATATTCGGCCACCTTTTCCCGCACCCGGGGCCAGCCGGCATTGGGCATATAGCCGTGGGGGGTGTTTTCCCGGGCCAGCCGGGCCAGGGTTTCCCGGAAAGCCGCCGGGGGCGGCAGATCGGGATTGCCGAGGGAAAAATCAAAGACTTGGTCGGCCCCGAATCGGGCCTTGAGGCGGAGCCCCTCCTCGAACATTCGGCGCACCAGGGAAGCCCCGGCCAGGGCCGCGCCCATTTTTCGGCTTAAAAGGCTCATGTCCGCACCTCTCCGTCATTCCCGGCCGGTTCCTGGGCCGCCAGGCAGGCCCGGACAATGGCCGAATAGATATCCGCGATGACCTGGCCTTCCAGGGGCCGGCCCCGGGATTTGATCATCAGGCGGTCCAAGACCGCCTTTTCCCGGGGCCGGTCGATCACGGCCAGGGCGTGGCGTTTCTTGACCCGGCCGATCTCCAGGGCCACGGCCGCCCGCTTTTGGAGGAGTTCCAGTATTTCGTCATCCAGCTCGTCTATCCTGGCCCGCAGGTCCGCGAGCGCCTCGGTTTTCGGGGTCATCAATCCACCGCCGCGCGCAAGACTCTTAGTCCAGGATGAAGCTCTGGTTGATCTCGGCAATGGCCTTGTCCAATTCGTCCCAGGACAGGCGCGCGAGCGGTTCCGAGGTGCCGTAGCCGATCTCCCTCTTTCCGGCTTCCAGGTCCCGCATGGCCGCATCCGCGAACTCGTCCACCGGAACGCCGAAGTCGTGCCGGCCCGGCCCGCCGAGGTCCGTGCGCACGGCCGGAGGCGCTATTTCCACCACTTCGACGCCGGCCGCCTTAAGCTGCCAGCGGAGGCTGATGGAGAAGGAATGGAGGGCCGCCTTGGTGGCGCAGTACACGGGCAGCCCCGCTATGGGCGTGAAAGCGAGGCCGGAGGAGATATTGATGATGGCGGCCTCCGGTCTTTGGGTCAGGCGCCGGGCCAGGAGCAGGGAAAGGTGGAGCGGGGCCTCCAGGTTGGTGGCGATTTCCCGCCGGTAATAATCCCACTCCCTATTAGTGGCCAAGAGATCCATTCTCTGCTGGATGCCGGCGTTATTGACCAGAACGTTCAGCTCGGGGCAGGCCTCCTCCAGCCAGGCCGCCAGGGCCAGGCGCTCCTTTTCCTCGGAAACGTCGCATACCCGGGTCTCGAGAGCGGGGTGACGCTCTTTCGCTTCCCGGAGCTTGGCCTCGCGCCGGCCGCAAATGATCACCCGGTTGCCCCGGGCCAGTAACCTTTCGGCCAGGGCCAGCCCGATGCCGCTGGAACCCCCGGTTACCAAAATGCTGTTCTGGGTTAGTTTCATGGTTAGTTCTCCTGGCGCCCGGGCATATAGCGGGCCTGGTAGTTGAAGATCATGGTGAGGTCCAACTGGCTGAAGGCGGCCAGTTCCGGGGGAAAGGGCGGGAAGGGCGCGGCCGACCGCAAAGCTTCCAGCCCGGCGTGGTCCAGGATGGCGTTGCCGGTGCTTTCCTCCACCACGAAGCGCAGGAGATTCCCGCTCCGGCCGACGGTGAAGTTCACCACCAGGCGGCCGGGGTGGAAATTGACCCGGGCTTCCGGTGGCACCAGCCACTTGGCGGCCACGGCCCCCCGGACCGCGGTATTGTATGATTTGAAGCGGGGGGCTTCCGGTTCCACGGTCACCGGCGGCGAGGGGTTGGCTTCCTCGTTCGGGCTGAGCAGGGTCTGGGTGATCTCCAGGTCCTCGGCCGGCTGGTCTTCGGCCGGGGCTGCCGGCGGTTCCGCCGGTTCTTCCGCCGGTTCGGAGAGCGGCGCTTCTTCCGGCCTTTCCTCTTCGTCTTCCAGCAGGGTCAGCACTATTTCCAGGGGCGCGGGCGGGGCCGGCAGTTCCAGGCGGAAGAAGCCGGGGCCGTCGCCGGTCAGGGCCTCCCAGGCCGCGAAGAAGACCAGGTGCAGCCAGGCCGCGGTCAAAAGGCACAACAGGAGCGTGCCCGCCTCGCGCGGCAGGTCCAGGGCCTCCCGCTCCGTTGTCAGGCTGAACCGGATGGCGCTCATGGCTGTTTCACCCAATAATCGTCCCGGCGTTCGAACCACCATCTCTCCGGGTCGGTGCGCATTATCTCCTCGAAGAGGGCCCGGCCTTCCGGGGTCTTAAGGCGTTTTTGGGCATAGTGGAGCCAATCCCGGGCCTGGGCGCTGCCCAGGGTGTAAAGGCGCCTCAGTTCCAGGACCATGTCCAACTGGTCGGCGTCGAAGGCCAGGAGGGCCTCCAGGGTTTCCCCGGCCCGCCATTCCCGCCAGCTTTCCATTAGTTCCGGGCCGAAAGGCAGGCCGGCCAGGGCGTCGGTCATGGCCCGGGCCTCGTCGGTTTCGGTGTAGCGTTTGTTCATATAGTTCAGGTCGCCCGTGCGGGCTTCGGCCAGGTCGTGAAACAGGGCCAGCTTAAGGGTGCGCGTCAGGTCGGCCCGGCCGCTTAAGCGGACCAGGGCGAAGGCCAGGACGACCACGCCGTAGCTGTGTTCGGCCACCGTCTCCGAGCCGTGGCCCAGGAACTGGTAGCCGGTCCTGGGAGTGCGCTTGAGCATCATGGCTTCAAAGAGAAAATCCGCCAGCCGGCCCAGGCCGTCTTCGGTCATGGTGCGCCTCCGTTCTTCAGCCGTTTGGGGCGGGGGGCTTCGCCCCGCGTCTTTAAGGCCTTAGCCAGAAAGCGGCCGGTGTGGGAGGCCTTGATCCGGGCCACCGCCTCGGGGGGGCCCGCGGCGATTATCTCCCCCCCGCCGTCGCCGCCCTCCGGCCCCAGGTCGATGATATGGTCGGCGCACTTGACGACATCGAGATTGTGTTCGATGACGATGACGGTGTTGCCCTGGTCCACCAGGCGCTGGAGGACTTCCAGGAGCTTTTTGATATCCTCGAAGTGCAGGCCCGTGGTGGGTTCGTCCAGGATATA
>JAITBV010000288.1 GCA_031283395.1 Candidatus Adiutrix sp. | reverse complement strand
CCCGCACCGGCTCCTGGTCGCCTTCCAGGGCGGCCAGTCCGGCCATCTGCACGGCCTGGAAGACCCCGGAATCGACATTGCTTTTGACCCGCCCCAGGCCCCGAATCAAATCTTCATTGCCGGCGGCCCAACCCAGGCGCCAGCCGGTCATATTGTAAGTCTTGGACAGGGAGTGGAATTCCACGGCCACATCCAGGGCCCCGGGGACCTCCAGGATGCTCGGGTGGGGCCGGTCGCTCCAGTTCATCTCGGAATAGGCGGCGTCGGAGGCCACTATGATATTCCGGCGCCTGGCCCAGGTCACCAACTCCGTGTAAAATTCCAGATCCGCCGCGGCCCCGGTGGGATTATTGGGATAGTTGACCCAGAGGAGCCTGGCCCTTCCCAGAGCCTCTTCGCCGACGGCCCGGTAATCTGGCTTAAAGCCGTTCTTTTCCAAAAGGGGCATGAAATGGGACTCCCCGCCGGCGAACAGGGTGCCTATATGATAGACCGGATAACCCGGCTCCGGCACCAGGACCACTTCGCCCGGGTTTATAAAGGCCAGAGGGAAATGGGCGATGCCTTCCTTGGACCCGATGAGGGAGCAGACGTGCCGGGCCCCTTCCAGCCTTACCCCGTGCCGCCGCCCATACCAGGCCGCCACCGCGTCCCGGAAGATGTTCAGGCCCGAATAAGCCGGATACTGGTGGTTGGCCGGATCCGCGGCTGCCCGGCCCAGGGCTTCAATGACATGGGGCGGCGTGGGACGGTCGGGATCGCCCACCCCCAGATCGATGATGTCCACGCCCCGGGCCCTGACCTCGTCCCGCATCCTGTCCAGTTCCTTGAACAGGTAAGGGGGCAGAGCCTCTAGTCTCCGGGCGAATTCAAACGGCATGGGCGTCTCCTGTCAAACGGCGTCCGGGGCCGGGCCTTAAGGCGCGTTCATTCAGTCGGCGAACTGGCTTGGGATCTGCCAGTCGCGCAGGCCGCGGGCCTTGCTTTTGCGCAGATATTTGGCCCAGGGGCGGCTGTGGGGCAGACGGTGCGAGGGGTGCATCTCGGGGTTGAAGGGCGTGTCCGGGCTCAATGGACGGATCGAGCCGCGGCTGGGGGCCGACACCTCCTCCGGGCGGTTCCAGACCTCGGGGTTGGCGCGGATCGGCCGCTCCTGGAAGAGATAGCGGCGCATACCGATGTTGAGGATCAGACCCACGGAAAGAAAGGTGGTCACCAGGGAGGTGCCCCCGTAGCTGATGAAGGGCAGGGGGATGCCCACCACCGGAAAAAGGCCGGTGACCATGCCCACGTTTATGACCACCTGCCAGAACAGCAGGGAAGTCGGGCCCAGGGCCAGGAGGCTGCCGAAGCGGTCCTTGCTGAACTGGGCCACGGCCAGCCCGTGGGCCAGGAGAAAGGCGAAGACGGCCAGGACGGCCACCGAGCCCGCGAAACCCCACTCCTCGGCCAGGACGGCGAAGGCGAAGTCGGTTTCCGCCTCAGGCAGAAAACCGTTTTTGTGCTGGGGGCCTTCCATGTAACCGCGCCCGGTGAGCTGGCCGCTGCCCACGGCGTTCATCGCCTGCCCCACCTGCCAGCCCCCGGCCTCGCGGTGCTCTTCCGGGTTCAAATAGGCCCTGACCCGATCGACCTGGTGAGGCCTGACCAGGCCCTTTTCCAAAAGAACATGCCAGGAACCGGTGAACTGCATGAAGGCGGCGAAACCCGCCAGGGCGACGGCCAGGACGGTTACGACAAACACCACCCGGGAACGGAAGCGGAAGACCAGAAACATCGGAAGGCACGAAACCGACAGGTGGAGGGCGGTGCCCAGGTCCGGCTGCTTGTGGATGAGCGCAAAAGGCGCCGCTATCAGGAAGGCCGGCGCCAACAGGTCCCGAAAACCCAGGCCGGCGGCCGGACTGCGCTTGGTCAGCCAGGCGGCCAAAACCACCACCAGGGCCACCTTGACGACTTCGGCGGGCTGGAAGCGGAACAGGCCCAAGTCCAGCCAGCGGGTGGCCCCGTTGACCTTGGTGCCGAAGAAGAACACGGCGATAAGGCTCAACAGGCTCAGAAGATAAAAAGGCCAGGCCAGTTTCCGGAGGTATTGGTAGTCCGGAAGAAGCACCGCGCCCAGAATGGCCAGGGCCGGGATCAGGTAAAGGCCCTGGCGCGTGAACCAGGACCACTCGCCGGAGAAATCGACCGCGGAGGAAACGCTGTAGAGATTCAAAAGGCCGCCGGCGCAGAGAACCACGCTGGACAGCAGAAGGGGCCAGCTGAAATTATCCAGGAGCCGATGGTCGAGGCTGAATTTTCTCAAATAAAGGACTCCCCGGTTCCGGCGGTCAGACCCGAAACATTCGGTAATTATAATACTTATCAGCGGTTAAGTCAAGATTTAATCCCTGGCCCAATTCAGGCGGGGAGCCAGGCCTCCCTCCTGTTCCAGGTCCGGCTGGGCCTGGGGCCGGGGCAGCTTGAAGGGAACTATGGCCGGATCGAAATAGGCGGCCAGTATCTGCCGGGCCACCGGAGCGGCGAAGGTCCCGCCGCCGCCGGCGTGTTCCAGAAGAACGGTCACCACCACCTCCGGGGCTTCCGCCGGGGCATAAGAGGAGAACCAGGCGTGATCGCGCAGGCGGTAAGGCACCTGGTTGCGGGAAAAACTCTGGAAAACCCGGTTGCTGACCACCTGGGAGGTGCCGGTTTTGCCCGCGACCCGGCGTCCGGGCAGGGCCGCGAGCCGCCCGGTTCCGCCCGGTTCCCCCACCGCCGCCTCCAGCCCTATTTGCACGGCTCGTAAAAAACGGGGCGGTATATCCAGGCTTAAGACCAACTCAGGTTCAAACGTCCTGACCGTCTGGCCCTCGATATCCACCAGTTCCTTGACCAGGCGGGGCCGGTAAAGGCGACCGCCGTTGGCCAGCATCGCCGTGAACTGAGCCACCTGTAGCGGCGTAGTACTCACGGCACCCTGGCCGATGGCCACGGGCAGGGTCTCGCCCGGCATCCATTTGCGCCCGGTCTCGCGCCTTTTCCACTCGGTGTCGGGCATGACGCCGGCTATTTCCCCCAAAAGGTCCACCCCGGTGCGCCGGCCCAATCCGAACTGCTCCCTGGCCCGGCGGGCCAGCCGGTCTATGCCCAGACGGCGGCCCACTTCATAGAAGTAAACGTCGCAGGAATGCATCAGGGCCTTGCGCAGGTCCACCCGGCCGTGACCGGCATAATTGTGGCAATTGAAGACGCTGTCGCCGAGTTCCAAGCTCCCATGACAGTCGAAGGTGGTCTCGGGGGTGACTACCCCCTCGTCCAGAGCGGCCAGGGCCGTTACAATCTTGAAGGTCGATCCGGGAGGATAGCGGCCGCCGATAGCCCGGTTGAGCAAGGGCTTGAAACGGTCCTCGGTCAGAGAGCGCCAGCGCTGGGGGCTGAGGTTGCCACTGAAATCGCCTAAAGGGAAGGTCGGGTTGGAAGCCAGGGCCAGGATCTCGAAATTGCGCGGGTCCATGACCACTATGGCTCCGGCCCGGTTGTCCATAAGGGACATGGCCATGGCCTGGAGGCGGCTGTCAATGGTCAGGCGGACGCTGTGTCCCGGCTCGGGGGGCAAGCCCTCGCTCTCCAAAATCACCCGGCCCCGGGAATCCACCTCGCGAACGGCGTAGCCCCTCCGCCCGGCCAGATCATATTCCAGGCTCCGCTCAATGCCGGATTGGCCCATCAGGTCGCCGGCCTGATGAGGTTTGAACTGCAGTTCCACCTTCATCTGGGCGGCCCGGCGGGTCTCGCCCTCGCGCACCAGCTGCCGCACTTCCTCCTCGATCAGCCGTCTTTCGGAGTCCAGTTGGGCCTGGCTTATCTCGCCGAGGTAGCCCAAAACATGGGAGGCCAGGACATTGGACAGGGGCCGGCGGCCGGAACTGGCCAGGGTGCTGACCCCTGGCAGACGATAGCGCCGGCTCTCCACGGCCACGAGCTGCTCCCGGCTCAAGGAATGGATGAGGGTCTGGCACTGGTTCTGGCCGGATCGGCCCAGAGCTTCATAGCGCCGCTCCAACTCGGCCTGAGGGCGGCCGGCGAGTTCGGCCAGTTCGGCCAAAAGGGGCCCCGGATCCTTGATGTCGATTTTCTTGACGCAAAGGTCGAAGCTGGCCCGGTTGTCCACCAGCACCACCCCGTTGCGGTCCATGATTAGGCCCCGCACCGGCAGGACATCCACCCTTTTGGTGCGGTTAAGGTCGCTACGGCTTAAGAATTCCGGCCCTTGGACCACCTGAAGATGCCACAGCCGGCCGGCCAGGACCAGGAAGACGGCGAAGACCCCCCAGGTCAGGAGTTGATAGGGCCGGCCCAGGCCGGCCCGGCGGCCGGAGAGGGGTTGGTGGTCGTTATCCATGCCGGCCCCCGGCCATGCGGCCCCCGGGGAGCCGTTGAAGCGCCCAGAACAGGGGCGGTGAAACCAGGGCCGAGGCCAGGGCCGAAACCAGGAAGGCCGGAACCGGGTTGAAGGCCGGGCCGGGCCATCCCAAAAGCGCCGCCCCAAGGGCCAGGGCCAGAATATCCCCCCCCAGGGTCAGGCTGAAGACGCAGAACATCAGGGGCAGGGGCGCTTCCAGGTGGACCCGGCGGCGCCAGGGATGGAAAACCCAGGCTGTGAGGATCAGGATCACCTGGTAGATCCCCAACAGGCCGCCGCCGGCCGCGTCATGAAACAGCCCCAGGATGAAGCCGATCAGCACGGCCACCCACTTTTCGGCCCTCCAGGTCGCATAAACCACGAGTATCACCGCCACTTCCGGGCCGACCCCGCCCGTCCAGGGGGCCATGGCCCCCTGGACGGCGATCAGGAGCAGGCCCAGCCAGGTGACCATGATAAAACCGGCGACTCCGAAAGGAGGTTGATAAACCAGGGCCATCATCGGGCGCGCTCCTCATCCAGGGCGTCTTCCAGAAGGGGCCTTAGGGCCGGGGCCAGGTTCAACCAATCTATGGGCGGCCCCTGGTTGACCAGGACCAGCACCTCTTCCAGGCGATCAAAGGGCGCCTGGGCCCTCACTTCCACCTCCATGAACAGACCGGGACCCTGCCGGCTGACCCGGCCGACCGTGCCCAGAGCCAGCCCGCCGGGGAAAAAACCGTCCAGGCCTGAGGTCACCACTTGGTCGCCCGGCCGGACCTCCTCGTCCTTGCGCACATATTTCAGGGTCATACGAGCACCGCCTTCACCGCTCAAAATTCCCGGAGCCCGGCTACGCTGGACGAAAGCGTCTATGGAGCTGGAAAAATCCGTGGCCAGGAGGACCCGGGCATAATGGGGAGAAGTTTCCATCACCCGGCCCACCACGCCTAAGGGATGGATCACGGCCTGATCCCGGACCAGACCATCGCGATCACCGAGGTTGATGGTAACGGAACGAGTCCAGGGCCCGAGATTCCAGGCCAATATGCGGGCGGGCTTCATCAGGAGATGGGGGTAGGCTTCCCGGAGACCCAGGAGACTGTTCAGGCGGGCGACGGATAGCCGGTCCTCGTTCAGTTCCACTATCTGGCGGGCCTGGTCGTCGAGAATCTTCCTAAGCTCGCGGTTTTCCTTGCGCAGGTCCACCAGTTGGAAATACCCGCGCCAGAAATCTCCCACCGCGCTCACCGTGACCGCGACCAGCCGCTCCACCGGCCCGGCGGCTTCCATGAACAGGCCGCGCCAAGGGCCGCCAACGCCACCCGCCCGGCTGGAGGCCGACAGGACCAGGAGGGCCCCCAAGAGGGTCAAAACCGGCAGCATCAGTTTAAGCCGCGGGAACAAGGGGCGCCTCTACTGGACGCTGATAAGCTTCAAAACGTCCAGATTTTCTATGGCCCGGCCGCTGCCTACGGCCACGGTGACCAGGGGGTCGTCAGCTATGGCGATCGGCAGGCCCGTCTCTTCCCTTAAAAGGATATCCAGACGCCGGAGCTTGGCCCCGCCGCCGGTCAGGACAATGCCGCGCTCTACAATATCCGAGGCCAGTTCCGGCGGCGTATTCTCCAGGACTGTGCGCACCGTATCCACAATGGCGTCTATCTGCTCTATCAGGGCCTTGCGGACCTCCTCGGAATCAATGGCCACCACCTTGGGAATGCCGGTGAAGGTATCCCGGCCCCTGACCTCCAAAGTGTCGACCTGGTCGGAAGGATAGGCCGTGCCCACTTCCTGCTTGATGAGTTCAGCCGTGCGCTCGCCGATCAAAAGATTGTATTTTTTG
>JAITBV010000257.1 GCA_031283395.1 Candidatus Adiutrix sp. | reverse complement strand
CTTCTCAACCTGGCCGGCGAAGTCATCGGCATCAACACGGCCATAGTGGCCGGCGGCAACAACATCGGTTTTGCCATTCCCACCAACCTGGCCAAGGGCATCGTGGGGCAGCTCAAGGCCAAGGGCCGGGTGGTGCGCGGCTGGATGGGCGTGGTCATAGAAAAAGTCAAGCCGTCCCACGCCCAGGCCTTTGGCCTCAAGGAAGCCCGCGGCGCCCTGGTGCGGGAATTGGATGCCCAGGGCCCGGCCGTGGCGGCCAAGCTCAAGCCCGGAGACATCATCACCCGGTTCGACGGCCAGGAGATCAAGGAGTGGCAGGATCTGCCCCTGATCGTGGCCAACACCGAGGTGGGGAAAAAGGTCAAAGTCGCCGTTTTTCGCCAGGGCCGGGAAATCATCCTGGACCTGACCGTGGCCGAATTGAAGGACTCTGACGCCTCCTCCCCCGCGGCCAAGGCCGAGGCCGAGGCCCTGGGCCTGAACCTTTCCGAGCTGACCCCGGAATTGCGCTCCCGCCACAATTTAGGCGGGTTGGAGGGCCTCTTCGTGGTCGGGGTGGAATCGAGTTCGCCGGCCGCCGAGGCCGATTTCCAGGCCGGCGACCTCATCCTGGAAGTCAACGGCCAGGCGGTCAAAAATCGCGGCGATTACCTGGCGGCCCTGAAAGTCAAGGCTTCGGGCGATTTGGCCAGTTTCCTGGTCAAGCGCGGCGAAAGGACCATCTTTCTGACCCTGACCCTGCCCTGAGAGCCTTACGCGGAAAAAAAAGGCCGGCGGGAGCCGGCCTTTTTTTTATCCGCCGGGCTTTACGCCGCGTAGGCGAAGGTTATTTCACCGATTATTTTCAATTGCAGGGAGCTGGTCAGTTCGCTGTGGCTCAACACGATCAGATTGGGTATGAACCGTTCGGTCAGCTTATGCAGGTGGCGGCGGATCAAGGGGGTGCAGAGCACCACCGGCTGAAAATTCTGGCTGGTCAGTTCCGTCAGGCCCTGGTTCAAGGCGTTGAGGATCCTCTGGCCGGTGTCCGGGTCCATGGTCAGATAGGCCCCGCGGTCGGTTTCGTTGACGGCCTTGCCCAGGGCCTCCTCTATGTCCGCGCCTATGGTCATGAGCGGCAGTTCCCCCTGGGCCGTGAGATACTGCCGGAGAATGGTCCGGGCCAGACGCTGGCGGACGAATTCGGTCAGGAGGTCCACGTCCTTGGTGAGGTGGGCGTGATCGGCCAGGACCTCCAGGATGCTGGGCATATCGCGCACCGAGACCCGCTCCCTGAGGAGGTTCTGCAGCACCTTCTGCACCTGCCCCAGGCTCATGAGATCGGGCACCAGCTCCTCCACCACCTTGGCGTCGGTGGCGGCCACGCCGTCGATGAGCTTCTGGACATCCTGCCGGGAAATCAGTTCCGCGGCGTGGAGGCGGATGACCTCGGTGAGGTGGGTGGCGATGACCGTGGCCAGGTCCACCACGGTCCAGCCGGCGTGCTGGGCCTCGTCCTTGCGGTCTTCGGGGATCCAGGTGGCCGGCAGCCCGAAGGCCGGCTCGACCGTCGGCAGGCCCGCGACGGTCTTCTTGGCGTCGCCGGGGTTCATGGCCAACTGGTGGCCGACCATCATCTCGGCCCGGGCCACCTCGTTGCCCTTGATGAGGATGGCGTATTCTCCGGGCCGGAGCTGGAGATTGTCGCGGACGTGCATGGGCGGCACGATGAAGCCGGATTCCAGGGCGAACTGGCGGCGGATGGAGCGGATGCGCTCCAGCAGCTCTCCGCCCTGTTCGTCGTCCACCAGGGGGATCAGGCCGTAACCCACTTCCAGTTCCAGAATGTCCAGGGGCAGGAGGGCTTCGACCTTCTCCGGCCCGCCCCCGGGCTTGGCTCCGGGGGGCGCGCCGGGGGGAGCGCCCGGCGGGGGCGGCCCTCCGCCCGGGGCCGGCCCGGAGGCCGGGGAAGGCGCGCCGGGGGGCGCTCCGGACTTGCGTCCCTGGAGGGCCTCGGCCAGCTTGCGGCGGCGGATTATGGCGTAGGCCCCGGAGCCGATGAGAAGCCCGGTGGCGCAGAAGGCCGCGGTGGGCAGGCCCGGAAGCAGGCCGAAGAAAAAGACCACCGTCCCGGCCAGCCCCAGGGCCTCGGGCCGGAGGGTGAACTGGCGGGCGTAGCCCTCGCTCATGGTCTCCTCGGACCCGGCCCGGCTGACTATGATACCCGCGGAAACCGAGACCATCAGCGCCGGTATCTGTCCCACCAGGCCGTCGCCGATGGTCAGGATGGTGTAGGTCTGGGCGGCCGAGGCTATGGTCATGTTGTAACGCACCACGCCTATGATCAGCCCGCCCAGGAGGTTGATGATGGTGGTGACGATGCTGGCTATGGCGTCGCCCCGCACGAACTTGGAAGCGCCGTCCATGGCCCCGTAGAAATCGGCTTCCCGGGCCACTTCCTGGCGCCGCCGCTTGGCTTCATCTTCCTGGATGAGGCCGGCGGCCAGATCGGCGTCTATGGCCATCTGCTTGCCGGGCATGGCGTCCAGGGTGAAGCG
>JAITBV010000113.1 GCA_031283395.1 Candidatus Adiutrix sp. | reverse complement strand
TCGCGGAAGGGGCCGTAGAAGGCGCTGGCGTATTTGACGCTGTAGGCCATGATGGCTGTTTCCTGGAAGCCTTCGCGGTCCAAAAGGTCCCGGATGGCCCCCACCCGGCCGTCCATCATGTCCGAGGGGGCCACCATATCGGCTCCGGCCCGGGCGTGGCTCAGGGCTTGGGCGGCCAGGTGGGGCAGGGTGGAGTCATTGTCCACCCGTCCCTCGCGGATGAGGCCGCAGTGCCCGTGGTCGGTGTATTCGCAGAGGCAGACATCGGTTATCACCAGCATTTCCGGCACGGCCGCCTTTATGGCCCTTATGGCCGACTGCACCGGCCCGTCCGGGTCGGCCCCGGAGGCGCCGACCGGGTCCTTGGCCGCGGGGAGGCCGAAGAGGATGACGGCCGGCACGCCCAGGGCGAAAACTTCGGCCGCGGTCCGGGCCGCCTCGTCCGGCGAAAGGTGGTTTTGGCCGGCCAGGGCGGCGATGGGCCGGCGCAGACCCTCTCCCGGGATCACGAACAGGGGATAGATGAAGTCCTCCGGGGCCAGCACCACCTCCCGGAGCATCTTTCTCAAAACCGGCCCCCGGCGGAGCCGCCGGGGGCGGATGATGGGCGGAACAGGGTTCAATTCAGCGCCTTATTGCAAATTTATCGCTATTTCTTCGTCAGTGAGATAGCAGGCCGGATCTTCACCCCAGGGGTCGCCGGTGGCGGCCTCGGCCCGGGCTCTGAGATTGCCGCCGCAGACCGTAAGGAAAGCGCAGGACCGGCAGCGGCCGGTGACGTGGTCTTTTTTGTTTTTCAGGGCCTGGAGAAGCTCATTGCCCTGGTCATTCCATATCTCGGCGAAGTCGCGTTCCCGCACCGAACCCAGACGGACCGAACGCCAGAACTGGTCGGGGTGGACCAGGCCGTTCCAGGACACGGCCCCCAAGCCGTGGCCGGAACTGTTGCCGCCGTTGAGGCGCAGAAGTTCCAGGATGGCCGCGGCCCGTTCGGCCTGGCCGGCCTGCTTTTTCTTCAGATAGAGCCAGGGGCCGTCGGCGTGGTTGTCCACGGTCAGAACTTCCCGGTTCCGGCCGCGCCGGAACATATCCTCGGTCCGTTCGGCGATTATGTCCACGGCCTTTCGGGTCTCGGCGTGGTTCAAGGCCCATTGGCCCATTCGGCGGGCCCGGCCGGCGGCCACCAGGTGGTAGAAGCATACCCGGGGCAGGTCCTCCCTTTCCAGGAGGTCGAACAGATCATCCAGCTCGGCGAGGTTGCGGCGGTTCAGGGTCAGGCGCAGACCGACATTGAGGCCCGCTTCCCGGGCGGCGTGGATGGCTTTCAGGGTGAGGCCGAACAGGCCGGGGCGGCCCCGCAGTTCATCATGGGTCGCTTCCAGTCCGTCGAGGCTGATGCCGACATAGGAGAGGCCCAGGCCCGACAGGCGGGCCGCCGTTTCCCGGCCTATCAACAGGCCGTTGGTGGACAGCACGGCCCGGACCCCGCCCTTGACCGCCCTTTCGATCAGTTCGAAAATGTGGGGGTGAAGGAGGGGTTCGCCGCCGGAAAACAGGATGACGGGCGTGCCGTATTCGACCAGGTGGTCCACCAGCCTCAGGGCTTCCGCCCGGGTCAGTTCGTCCGGGGCCGGGCCGGAGTCGGCCTCGGCGTAACAGTGCCCGCAGGTCAGGTTGCAGGCCCGGGTCACGTTCCAGACCACCACGGGTTTTTTGTCCGAGGAAAATTGCAAAAGGTGGCTGGGCAGGGCGGCCGAGTGGCGGCCATAGCGCAGGACGTCCGAGGGCTCCACCGTGCCGCAGTATAGTTTCGAGATGCCAATCATCCCTCTATTATAACAGTCTGGTCCGGTTTTGGCAAGTGGCTGCCGGACCGTCCAGGGCTTCGGCGGCTTTCCGCCCGGCTTCCGGGGGCAGGCGGCGGCCGGTCCAGGCCAGGAACTGGGCCTCGGCCTGGCCCATAAACATGGCCAGGCCGTCAATGGTCTCCCAGCCGGCGGCCCGGGCCTCGGCCAGAAAACGGGTCATCCGGGGCGTGTAGACCAGGTCGTAGGCCAGGCCCGGGCGGCCGGCGAACCATTCGGCCTGGTAGGCGGTTTCGCCTTCGCCCCGTCCCGCCAGGCCCAGGGGCGTGGCGTTGACCACCATTTCGCAGGGTATTTCGCCCCGCCGGTCCCAGGGCGCGGCCTTAAGGCCGAAGTCCCGGGCCAGTTCCGCCGGTCGGCGGTCCGAAGGGGCGCAGACGGTCAGGTCGCCCAGACCCAGTTCCCGGAGCCCGGCCGCCACGGCCCGGGCCGCGCCCCCGGCACCCAGGAGCAGGACCCGGGTGGCGGGGGGAAGGCCCCGGTTTTTCAAGGGGGCCAGGAACCCCTGGGCGTCCGTGTTGTCACCGCGGATCAGGCCGTCCCGCCAATGGATGAGATTGACCGCCCCCAGGGTCCGGGCCCGGTCGCTGATTTCATCCAGAAAGGGCAGCACAGCCTCCTTGTGCGGCCGGGTCACGCAGGCGCCCTGGAAGTTCAGCAGGCGAAAGGCCTCGAAAAAAAGGGGCAGTTTTTCCGGGCCCATAGGCCAGGGCGTCAGCACCGCGTCCAGCCCCAGGCTTTGGAAGCCTATGGTGTGGATCAGGGGGCTCAGGCTGTGCTCCAGGGGCTGGCCGATGATGCCGTAAACTTGAGGCGGGCTGAACGAAACCATGGCTATCTCCTGAAAGGGGACCGGGATTCCATAATATTATCCGTTTTGGCCGGGCTGTCAAACTGCCCAAATCATATGGCTCAAAAATCAGTGTTTATTTTGGCGATCGGGCTCCGGGTCAACATTGTGCTGGCCTTTTGCCGGGTTTAATGGTAAAAAGGCTTTAAAATCCAAAGGCTCCGGGGAGATCCCGTGAACCGGGAAACAAGATCGGACATAATTTTCCTGGTGGGGGCCAGGGCCGCGGGCAAGACCAGCGTCGGCCTGGTTCTGGCCAAAGCCCTGGCCTGTGATTTTGTGGATACGGACGCCTGGCTGAAGGAGAAGCATGGCCGGACCGTGGCCGAGATAGTGGCCCTTCAGGGCTGGGCCGGTTTCCGGGAACTGGAAAGCGAGGCCTTAAGGGAGGCGGGACGCGGCTCCCCCAGGGTCGTGGCCACGGGTGGCGGGGTGGTCCTTTCGGCCGCCAACCGGGCCTATATGCGGGCCGCCGGCCGGGTGTTCCACCTGGCCGCTCCGGCGGAAGTTCTGGCCGCCCGCCTGGCCGCCGCGCCGGAAAGCGAACAGCGGCCCGGCCTGACGGGCCTGCCGGCCGAGGCGGAGACGGCCTTGGTGTTGGCCGAAAGGGAGTCCCTCTATCGCCAGGCCGCCCACCAGGTCATTGATGCCCGGGCGCCCTTGGAGCGGGTGGCGGCCGAGATAATAGAGGCGGCTGGCTTACGTTAGCCAGTATTTGGCGGAAATTTCGGCTTCGGGCCGTCTTTCGGAGGTTTCGTTTATGCGGAGATCCCGGGTGGATTGATCATGGGCCTCTTTTCGTTAAAACGGCTCGCTAAATGGAAGCCCGGGATCCGGGCCAAGCTCCTGATCATCTTTCTCCTGGTCAAGATCATCCCCCTCATCCTTCTGGCGCTCATCGCCTGGCGGCAGTTCCTCAGCCAGGGTGAGATGCTCAGGGACATATCCGTGAGCGACGCCACCAGCGCCTTGAACGACCGGGCCGTGGAACATATCGAGAGGATGACCACGGACGCGGCCCTGAGGGTGTCCGCCTTCCTGTATGCCTGCGACAGCGATATCCTCCTTTTGGCCGGGCTGGAACCCTCGGAGAACAATTTCCGTCGATTTATGGATAGCCGGAAGGGCCGGATCATTCATGAAGGCCGCTGGGAACTGAACCCGGAAGGTTCGGCCTGGATCCCGGCCGACGGACTGCCGCCCCATAAGGCCCCGGCCGTTTCCAGCAACAGCGAAAATGAGGATTTGGACGGCTTCAATCCCCGGCCCGCGGATGAATTCCTCTACGATTTGATTTCCTACTATGATGAAATAACCTTCCTGGACCTTGAAGGCAACGAGGTCATCAAGGTTCTGGCCCCGGATTCGCCCAAGGTGAATCACCCCTTGAGCCCGGATAAGAAAAATGTGGCCGACCGGGCCAACACCTATGTCCGGGCCGAAACCTATTTCGAGGAGCTTAAGGGCCTCCAGCCGGGCCAGATCTACGTTTCCGACGTCATCGGCGCCTATGTCGGCACCAATTACGTGGGCCTTTACACTCCCGGCAATGTGGCCGGGGCCGCGGAGACCCGGGGGTATCCAATCGACTACCGGCCCGGGGAACAGGCTTACGCCGGTCTGGAAAACCCCCGGGGACGGCGCTTCGAGGGCCTGGTCAGGTGGGCCTCGCCGGTGGCCGACGGCCAGGGACGCAAAATAGGTTATGTGACCATGGCCCTCAACCACGACCATATCATGGAACTGGTCGACCACATGTCGCCCATGGATGAGCGCTACACCCACCTGCCAAGCGCCTACGAGGGCAACTACGCCTTCATTTGGGACTACAAATGCCGCAGCATCGCCCATCCCCGGCACCATTCCATAGTCGGCTTCGACCCGGAGACCGGAGCCCCCCAGGTGCCCTGGCTGGAAAAATCCATCTACGAAGGCTGGCAGGACAGCGGGCTTCCCAGGTGGACCGATTACGCCAGGGACTACCCGGTCTTCTTCGAGCAGTCCCGGAGCAAGGGCCCAGCCCCGGCCCTGACGCAGGCCGGCCTGGTGGGCCTGGACGGGCGCTATCTGAACTTCGCTCCCCAGTGCGTGGGCTGGATGGACCTGACCAGTGACGGGGGTTCGGGTTCATTTTACATTTTATGGAGCGGGCTGTATAAGCTGACCACGGCGGCCACCATACCCTATTACACCGGTCATTACGCCCCGTCGGAAGCCAACGGCTATTCCCGGCGCGGCTTCGGCTTTGTGGCCATCGGCTCGGGCCTGGAGTTCTTCACCAGTCCAGCCCGGGACATCGAAGGGAAGCTGGTGACGGCCGTGGCTAACAGCCTTAAGGCCACCTTGGTGGAACTCGTGGGGGTCACCATCGCCCTGGTCGTGGTGGTCGTTTTTGTGGCCATCTGGATGTCCATGTTCCTGACCAATAAGCTCAACCGGATCGTGGGAGGCCTCAGCCGCTACCGGTCCGGCGAATGGCAGTTCCGCTTCCACGCGCCGGTGAAGGACGAATTCGGCGCCCTTTCCGATACCTTCGACGAAATGGCCGACAGCCTGGCGGCCAGCGTCAAGCACCCGCTCTCCATCATCACCCTGGACCGAAAGGTCATCTACGTCAATGAACACACCTTAAAGACCCTGGGTATGACCATGGAGGCCGTGATCGGCGCCAACTATGGCGACATAAGCCTCTATCCCACCGGCTCGTCCTCCTGTCCCATTACGGCCTTCCAACAGGGTCGGGAAACGGAGATTTTTTACCAGGAGAGCGGAAAACGTTATTTCAAACCCACCGCCTCCCTGCTGTTCGACCGGGAGGGACGGCCCAGCGGCTATATAATCGAAAGCCTGGACGTTACGGAAATGGTCAACCAGCAGCTGGAGATGGAAAAGGCCATGAACGAGGCTAAGCGGGCCAACCAGCACAAGGGAGAGTTCCTGGCCCGCATGAGCCACGAGATCCGCACGCCCATGAACGCCATCATGGGTCTGACCAATCTGGTCAGTAAAACCCTGGAAGAACAGCCCGACGCCGGCGACAGCCCCGAAATGACGGAAGTAAGGGACAACCTCAAGCAGAGCGACGTTTCCTCGCAGCACCTTCTGGGGCTTCTGAACGACATTCTGGACCTTTCCAAGATCGAGGCCGGCAAGATCGAACTGTCCGAGGAAGTGACGGAACTGCCCCGGCTGGTCGAAGCCGTGGTCAGCATCATCAAGCCCCGTTGCGA
>JAITBV010000057.1 GCA_031283395.1 Candidatus Adiutrix sp. | reverse complement strand
GTCGGGGCGTGGCGCAGCCTGGTAGCGCAACTGCTTTGGGAGCAGTGGGACGGAGGTTCAAATCCTCTCGCCCCGACCATGAAAATCAAGGGGTTCAGGGAATCAGCCCTGAACCCCTTGGCTTTAAAAAAACCGATTTATACAACTATAGTCCAACTTTTGCCGATTACGCTAGGTTAGGCCCGGTGACATATAAAGAAAGAATTCGGCGAGCGCGTACGAGCCCCATTTCCTTTGACGGGCCGTTGAAAAAGCTGAATAGGCCGGCCGGCTGTGGTATAATTGGCTTCCATCAGCCCCGTGAGGTGAGATATGGCCACCGTGTTTCAAGTCGCCGACTATTTTCTGAACCGCAACAACCTTCTTGGAGGCGACCGGATTACCGCGCTCAAACTCCAGAAACTGGTTTATTTTGCTCAAGGCTATGCTTTGGCCACCTTGGGCCGCCCTCTGTTTGATGAGCTTATGTATGCCTGGGAGCATGGGCCTGTTTGCGTGGCCCTCTACAATAAATACAAAAAAACCAAAGATTTCGAAGCCGCGCCATTGGAGCCCGTTTACGAAAGCGCCGCGGAGGCGGCCAAGGCTCTTAAAGCGGCCCGAAAACCATTCACCAGCGAAGAGACCAGTCTTCTGGAAAACATTCTCGCCTGTTATGGCGACTACACCGCCGGGGCTCTGAGCCGAATGTCGCACCAGACCACCCCTTGGCAAAAAGCCTTCCCTGGCCGGCTTATAAAAAGAGATTCCATGAAGAGTTTTTTTAGTGACCACTTCAAGGCTGACAAAGTGGAAATAATCCCTTTAACTCGAGCGGAGGCCGATGAAATAGCCAATAAAGCCGGGGTTGGTCTCCAATAATGGGCCGCAAATTGGTCTTTACCCCGTTGGTTGAAGATTATCGCGCTAAATTCGTCAATTCCTGGCATATCACCGCCTTGAAAGTTTTGGCCGAATTGGATAGGTGTATTCATTCCCGCCCGGAAGCCGGAACAGCGACCTCGAAAAGAGGGCGGTTCGCTCAAAGTATCGCCGTAACCGTTTCTGCAAAAACCTTTCTTTGCCGGGTCGCCTATTCCTACACTGACCACGCCATCCGAATTGAAGTTTTCACTTGGGAAGTCTTGTCCACCGTTCCCGCGGATAATTAGGAGGTTCCATGCTTGAGCGAATATGCCCATTAAGGGCTGATACGATTGATGGCGATGCGCTTTTTTGCATATCCGGCTGCGCCTGGTTTATATCGTACGGCGACGGCGACGCCGGGCGCTGCGCCATCACCTGGCTCCCACGCCTGACGAATGCCATTGAAGCCCAGACGAAGCTGCTGAAGGATGTTCTTGCCGCCGGCCTTCCGGGGTTTCCACCGGAAGGGCACTGAAGACCCGATACGGCCGGACGGAGAGCCGGCCGCGCTATAGGAGAAAACTCATGAAAAAACTATTGGCCTTGTGCCTGCTATTGCTTCTGGCCATGCCCGCCGCCTGCACCAACATGACCAAAACCCAACAGGGCTCCGTCAGCGGCGCGGCCGGCGGGGCCGCTGTCGGGGCGGTGCTCGGCCAGGCCATCGGCCGCAACACTCAGGGCACCATGATCGGCGCCGGTATCGGCGCTGTGGTCGGCGGCATAGCCGGCACCATGATCGGGTCCTATATGGATCAACAGGAGCAGCAGTTGCGGCAATTAGAAGAGGCCAGCATCCAGCGCGACCAGGATGTTCTCACCGCCACCTTCAAAGGCGATTTTTTCTTCGATTTCGATTCAGCCGACCTCAAGCCCGGCGCCCACAGCGAACTGGACCGTGTTGCCAGGGTGTTGAACGATTTCCCGCAGACGACCATCCGGGTAGAGGGCCACACGGACGCCTCGGGCTCGGCTGAATACAATCAGACGCTCTCCGAGCGCCGCGCCCTGACGGTCAAGAACGCCCTGGTCCAGCGCGGCGTCGATCCCCGGCGTATTGAGGCGGCCGGCTACGGTAAATCGCGGCTCATCTCTTCCAGCGATGCGGCCAACCGGCGCGTGGTGATCGTTATCGATCCCATCCGCCAGGGTTAAGCGCCTTATCAGGCCGGAGAACGGACTTGACAAAAAAATCATTAGCTGTGATTATGTTACTTGGTTAAAAAGGAAATTGCCTCGAATTTTCATCCAGGCCTAAATTTTAACTCGGGAGGTTATTATGCGTTTACCCAACATTCCAGTTTTTCTTTCCGCCCTTTTTTTAGCCGTGCTGTTCGCCGCAGGCGTCATGGCTGTCGAGCCGGGGCACATCACGCCGGAGGAAGGCAAAGAGCTGATCCAGCAGAAAAGCGACCTGGTCATCATTGATTGCCGCAACGCAGCTGAATATGTCACCGAGCATTACCCCAACGCGCTGAACATTCCCGTCAATGAGCTGGAGGCTCGTCTCTCCGAAGTGCCCGCCGGTAAACCAGTTGTGGTGTATTGCGGCTTGGGTATGCGCTCCGCGCGCGCCTATGATACATTGAAGGACAAGCGCCCGGATATAACAGAGCTTTATCACATAAACGGCGCGCCCATTTTTGATTGACCGCAAATCGTTGGCCCCGGCGCCCCCGGCGATGGGCTTTAAAAAATGAAGCTGTGGATAAAACTCGGCGCAAGTTTTGGGGCGGTCATAGCCATTATGGCCGCCCTGTCCCTGTATGCCATGTTTGTCCTGGCGGAAGTCAGAAGCGGCAGTGAGGCCATAGCCAAAAGCTATATGCCTGAAATACGGGATATTGTTGGCATTGACCGCATGACCCTCACCGCCGTGAAAAAAATGAACGAGTATATCGGGACCCGTGACACCACTCACTGGGACGAAGCGCGGGGCCGGCTGGGAATCGCCTATGCCGGCCTTAAGGTCGCCTCCGCCTCCGCGGTCAGCGTCAACGTGTCTGAAGAACTCGCGCAAGGCTTCGCCGCCGCGGAATCCTCCCTGTCCGCTTATATGCGGAGCTGCAACGACACGCACCTTATCATGGAACAAATGGCCGGAGCCATGGGCCGCATGGACAAGGCGGCTGATGCTTTCACCGGTTTGATGAGCATCTATACCAGTGAGCAGGGCTACCGGGCCACGGCCAATAATGAACGGCGGACCAGCGATTTCAGCACCACGCTCGACTTGAACAACCGCGGCTACGGCGTCATGATGCTCGGCGATGTGCTGCGCTTTCAATTCATAAGGGCCCTGAACCTGGACCAACCGAATATGGCGGAAAAGGCCATGGAAAATTTTTCCCTGGTCGTGACCATGACTGAAAATCTGGCCGGCGACACCCTGGACAAGGAGCTGGGGGCGCTGGCCGGCAAGGCCGCCGTGGAAGCCAAAAACCTTTTGGAAAACGGGACCTCTTACGTAAGCCTGTGGAAAGAACGGCACAACATCGATAGCGAGCGCCTGGCCCAGCAGGATGCGCTTATCGACGCAACCTATCTTATTTCATCGATGGGCATAGAAAAAACCACGGCGCTGTCCGACAATGCCTCCAACAGCCTATCGCAGCTCTCGCTGCGCCTGAAAATATCCCTCCTGATAGCCCTGCTCACGGCAACGACTTTCGCCTTCCTGCTCACCAGGTCCATCTCCAGGCCCCTGCAGCAGGGCGTCCATTTCGCGGCCAGCCTGGCCGAGGGGCGCCTGGATGAGACCCTGCGGATAACCGGCCGGGATGAAGTGGGCGCGCTGGCCGCGGCCCTGAACAGCATGGGGGCCACTTTGAGGCAGAGGATAGAGGATCTGTCCAAGGCCAAAGAGGAAGCCCTTAGCGCCAACTCCGCCAAGAGCGACTTTCTGGCCAACATGAGCCACGAGATCCGCACGCCCATGAACGCCATTCTGGGCCTGACCCACCTGGCCCTGGAAACGGAACTTAACGAGCAGCAGCATGAATACCTCCACCGCATCGAGGTGGCGGCCAAGGCCTTACTGCGCATAATCAACGATATTCTTGATTTCTCCAAGATAGAGGCCGGCAAGCTGGAAATGGAGGAAGCCGAGTTCCACCTGGGCGACTTCCTGCGCGGGGTCATGGAAATACACGCCGGCCCGGCCCATGACAAAGGCCTGGAATTCGCCCTGGATCTGCCGGCCGCAACCCCGTTCGGCCTTCGGGGCGATCAGGTGCGCCTGTCCCAGATCGTCAACAACCTCATCGGCAACGCCGTCAAGTTCACCGACCAGGGGGCCATCATCGTCCGCGTGACCACTTTGGAAGATACCCCGGAGGCGGTTCTTCTGCGGTTCACGGTGGAGGACAGCGGCATCGGCCTGAGCCCGGAACAGGCCTCCAAGCTTTTCAACCCCTTCACCCAGGCCGATACCACCACCACCCGCAAATACGGGGGGACCGGTCTGGGCCTGGTCATTTCCAAGCGGCTGGCTGAAATGATGGGCGGCGAGATCTGGTGCCAAAGCGAACTCGGCCGGGGCAGCACCTTCGGCTTCACCGCCCGCTTCAAACCCAGCGTCCTGGAAGAGCCAGGCCCGGCCTTGTCCGCCGACTCCTTCAAAGGGTTCCGGGCCCTGGTCGTGGACGATAATGACCAGGCCCTGGAAATTTTGAGTCAGGCCATGTCGTCAATGGGCTTGGTGGTGGTCGAGGCCGCCTCGGGCGAAGAAGCCTTGAAGTGTTATGCCGAGGCCGTGGGCCAAGGGGCCAAATTCGACCTGATCGTGGTCGATTGGCAGATGCCGGACATGGACGGGGGGGAGACGGTCCGGCGCTTGGCTGAGGCTTGGGGCCCTCTGCCGGCCGTTATGATGGTGACCGGGTTCGGCCGCGAAGACGTGGCGGATAGCGCCCGGGCCGCGAACATACAAAAAATCCTGACCAAGCCCATCTCCCTTTCCTCCCTCAACAACGCCCTGATGGAAACCTTCGGCCGCCGTCAGGTCAAGCCCGGCAAGAAGAAGGGCGGTGCCGCGGAAGAGGATTTGAGGCTCATTGAGGCCATCCGGGGAGCCCGGATCCTTCTGACCGAAGACAACGAGGTCAATCAGTTGGTGGCCAGCCGGATCCTGGCCAAAGCCGGTTTTGAGGTCACGATCGCCGGCAATGGCCTGGAGGCTCTGAACCTGGCCCAGAAGGAACAATTCGACCTGGTGCTCATGGACATTCAGATGCCGGTGATGGATGGACTGACGGCCACGAAAAACTTGCGGGCCCTGCCCCGGTTTAAGGACCTGCCCATTGTGGCCATGACCGCGCACGCCATGAGCGGGGACCGGGAAACGAGCCTTAAGGCCGGCATGAACGACCACATCACCAAGCCCATAAACATTTCAGAGCTTTACCGGGCCCTGGCCCGCTGGATCCCGCCCCGGGCCGCCTGAGGCCCGGCCGGCCAGGTCGTCCTTTTAATCGCTTGAGGCTCTATCTAATCGGAATCCATCCAGCCTCGTTTTTCCGACCAGACCGCCACCACGCGAAACCCGGCGTCCTCGTTCCGGCGGCTCTTGAGGGCCCGGTTTTCAGCCAGAATGATCCTGGGCTTGTTTTCACCGGCCGCCTGGAAATGCGCCTTTTCAGCTTCCGCCCGGGCCGCGGCCGCTGATTCGGCCCGCAGGGGATGCCAAAGGGGGCAGCCTTCGTCGGAATCATCCACCGCGCTGTAATACAGGGCGCTCCCTTTTTCAAGCATCTCCAAAAGCTTTAGCGCCGGCTCCCGGGGCCGCCACAAACCGGCCTCCCAACCCTCCACCTCCGCCCGGGTCGCCTCCAGGGCCCGGGCCAGGTCGGCCGGCGACCAATTCAATCTTCTCCGAAGCCCTGCCAGGCGATCCCGCATCTTACACCATTTCCAATCATTCTGATTTGAGGTATAATAACACAATTTTGATCTCCGATCCGGAGGAGCCATGTCCTTCCTGGTAGAGCAGCTTGAAAGAACGCTTCAGGAAGTGGAGCGCCTGGAGAAGGAAAACGCCCGCCTGGCGGCCGACAAGGAGCGCCTGGAGATTAGGCTCCAGGAGCTTGAAGCCCAAGTCCAGCCCGGCGAATTGCCCGGCAACATGGTTGACGCCGGGCGGTTTTTCTTAAAAAAACTGGACACCGGCGGCCTTGATGATATCCCTTATTGCGGCGTCTGCAAATCCCCCATGAAGGCCCATTCCGCCAGCGATGACCCCATCGAGTTCCGGTGCGCCGGCGAGGCCTGCAATTTTGCCCTCCCCTATCGGGACTTGATGACCGCTTATCAAAAATACGGCGTCAAGCCCTCGGCGCCCGACGGCTCCTGAGCCGATTCGGGGCCGCCGGATCGACGGGTAAACGAGTAAGCCCATAATGGCCGATTTCAGCCCGCCCAAAAATTTATTCACTAAAAATTGTTCATCGTGCCAGTCCGGCCTGTGCGCCGAAATACCGGCCGATAAGTTTTCCCGGCTTATCGAGGCGGTCAAGGATAAGTTCGGGGCCTGGCCGGTGGATGAAGAAGCCGCCCGGTTCGTCGCCGAATGGGTGGCCGCCGGCTACCCCCGGGGCGCGCCGGCGGGCCTCAGCCTGGCTTTTATGAGCAGGTATATGGATTTTGCCCAAGAGACGCTTGATGATGAAGGGCCCCCTCTGTAAGCCGGGGGCTTCGGCCGTCCCGGTTTGAACCGTGGCCGCCAAAGAAGAAGCCGCCCGGCCCCTGGTGCTTTCCGCCAGCCGGGCCACGGATATTCCGGCCGAGCGCGGCCGCTGGTTCATTGAGCGCCTGCGGGCCGGCTTTCTGACCCGAATCAATCCGGTGAACGGCCGGGCCCGACGGGTGGAATTGGGCCAGGCCCGGGCGGTCGTCTTCTGGACCAAGGATCCCGCCCCCTTCCTGCCCTATCTGGCGGAAGTTATGGACCGGGGCCTGGTTCCCGTCTTTCAGTTCACTTTGAACGATTATGAGGCCGAGGGCTGGGAGCCGAACCTGCCGCCCCTGTCCGAGCGGGTGGAAACCTTTCATGAACTGGCCGGGCGGCTGGCCCCGGGCTCGGTCATCTGGCGTTTCGACCCCCTGGCCCTGGGACCAAAGCTGTCCGCCGAGGCCCTGGCCGGCCGCCTGACGGCCCTGGCCGGCCGCCTCCGGGGTTCCTGTGAGCGGCTGGTGGTGAGTTTCCTCGATCTCTACCCCAAGGTGGTCCGTCGGCTGGCCCGGCTGGGGGCCGACCCGCGCCCGCCCGGCCCCGCCGAGACCGAGGCGCTCCTGGAGGCCTTTAAGCGCCTTAAGGAATCCCCCGGCCCTCCGCTGTCCCTGTCCGCCTGCGCCGAGGCCGGGGATTATTCGGCCTGGGGCTTGACCCCCGCCCGTTGCGTGGACGCCGAACTCCTGGCCCGCCTGGCGCCCGGCTTGGCCGGCCGTCCGGAACTCTTCGCCGGCTCCGGCGGGCGCATGCGGCCCCTGAAGGATCGGGGCCAACGCCCTCTCTGCGGCTGCGCCCCCAGCCAGGATATAGGCCGCTATGGCACCTGCGGCCTGGCTTGCGCGTATTGTTACGCCGGCCGCTAGAGCCGCTGGTTTATTCCGGCCCTCTTTGCTAAAATGGGGCCGCCGGCCTGGAGGCGGCTTACCCATGTCCAAGTTTTCGCGGCCTCCGGGCCGCCTGACGCCTCTTTCGGAAATCATAGGCGCCTCTCTCAGCCGGGGTTTTCTGCACTTCACCGCCCGCAAGCTGAGAGTCTTTGAACTATGGCCCCGGGTGGTGGGCCCCGAGGATGCGGCCCGGACCAGGGCCCGCTTCCTTCAGGGCGGCCGGTTGATCGTGCTGGTGCCCGGTCCGGCCTGGCTGGACCGTTTCACTTATAAAAAAGCCGACTGGCTCAAGCGCCTGAACCGGGAACTGGGCGAAAAGGCCGCGCTGGATGAGATATTTTTGAAAGTAGGGGAGTTTACGGAATTTCAGGAGAATGACTATGCCGAAGCTGAGCATACTGATTCTGACCAAAAATGAGAGCGCCCGCCTGCCCGATTGCCTGGCCAGCGTAAAGGGGGCGGACGAGATCGTGGTCGTGGATGACTACAGCGAGGACGACACCGTGGCCCTGGCCCAAGCGGCCGGGGCCAAGGTGGTGTATCGGAAGATGGAGTCCTTTGCCGAGCAGCGCAATTTCGTCCAGACCCACGCCGACGGGGACTGGATTTTTCACCTGGACGCCGACGAGCGTTTTTCGCCCGGCCTCATGGATTCCATTCGCCGGCACATGGAACTCCGGCCCGGGGTCGTTGGCCGGGTTATCCGCCATAACTTCGCCTTCGGCCGCCGCCACCGCTTCGGCGCTTTAAAGCCTGATTGGGTGCCGCGCCTTTTCCCCCGGGGGAGCGTGACCTGGACAGAGCCGCGCCACGCCCGCCCGGTCTTCGAAGGCCGGGCCCGGCCCCTGGCCGGCCACTTAGACCACTTCACTCATACCAGTTGGGAGCAGCAACAACTCAAGGCGGACCGCTACCCCGGGCCATGGGCCGAAGCGGCCTGGGCGAAAGGCCGGCGGGCGGGTCCGGTGACGCCATGGCTGAGGGCCGGATTCGGCTTTCTGAAAATGTTCATACTGAACCTGGGCATTTTAGGCGGTCCGGTGGCCTGGGTTTTGTGCTGGAGACACGCCCGCTACACCTTCGCCAGATATAAATGCCTGGCTGAACTGTCGGCCGGGCCGCCGCAAGCCCTGACCTTGCCTTAGCTGCGCATTTAAGATATAGTCACCATGATAAAAGACCGGACTTCCAGTTAAGCCTTCGGGGACGGCGGAGACACAAAAACATGGCTGATGACAAACAATACGGTAATCCCCATCCGGGGCGGACCGTAGCGGAGGGGCCGGAGGGCGGAACGCCCCGGTCGTTGCCAGGCCATCCGGCCCAGGCCGCCCGGCCCTCGGTGGCGGTCCTGGCCCTTCAGGATAAGAGCCTGGAGACCCTGGGCCGCACGTTCAAGACCAAAAGAGAGATCAACGGCCTGACCCGGCGGGACGTGGTGGCCAAGATAAAGATTCCCATGGACCAGTTGGAATCGATAGAGGAAGGCCGCCTGTCCTCCCTCCCGCCCGTTTTCGCCAAGGGTTTCCTCCGGGCTTACGCCAACGAGCTGGGGCTGGACGCCGAAGCCATCCTGGACGATTACCGGAAAATGACCGGCGGCTTTAAAAACGAGCCGGCCCACCGGGATGCCCTGGTCACCCGCTATGTGGAGACCAAGATGAGTTCGGGGGGCGGCCGTTGGGGGCGATATCTGCTGGCGGGCCTGGCTTTGCATATTTTGGGCCTGGGGGTGGCCCTCTGGGCCTGGCCCGATTTAAGGCGGAATGCGGCCGCCCTGTGGCCCTTCGGGGCACAGGCGCCGGTGGTGGAAGTGGTCGATTCCCAAGGTAACCCTGAGGGGGCTTCAGCCCCGGCCGAGCCGGCGGCCGCCGGCCCGGAAGTGGCCGTGGCCAGCGGTAGCCTGGCGGCCGCGGCTCCGCAAGAGCAAGAGGAAGCGGCGCCGGCTGAAGCGGAGATACCGGCCCAGCCGGTTCAGGAGGGAGGGGAGTTGACCCTGGTCAGTCAGAAAGATGGGGTCTGGCTCCAACTCATGGTGGATGGTCAGCCCGTGAAGCATTACTGGCTGAAGCGGGGGCAGACCATAGTCCAGCGGGCCGAGGCAACCGTGGTGGTCCGCACCGGTCAGGGCACCGCCCTGGGAGCGTCCTGGAACGGGCTTGATCTGGGCCTTTTGAGCGGCCAGCCCGTGGTCGAGGCCAGTTTCCCGCCCGGTTGACCCTGCGCGCCTGGGGCCGACTTCACAGGGGCAGGGTTATCCGCACGGTGGCGCCCGCGCCGGGTTCGGATTTGATTTCCAGGGACCCGCCGTGGCGTTCGACCAGGGCATCGGCCAGGCTCAGGCCCAGGCCCACGCCGACTTCGCCCTTGGTGGAAAACAGGGGCTCCCGGGCCTGCCGCGCCACCTCCGCGCTCATACCCCTTCCATTATCCCGAACCGTCAATTCCAGGCGCTGGTTTTGGGCTTCCCCGGCCACCAGGATCCGGGGGTCGTCCATGTTCAGCACGGCCTCCAGGGAATTCTGCAGGAGAGACAGAAAAACAGCCGTAAGGTCGCTCCGGACAAAGGTGATGGGCGGCAGGCGGCGGACGGCGTTCATCAGAACGACCTTTTTAAGGAGGTTCTCCATTTGGGCCAGCCGCTCCGGCGACTGGCGTTCGGCGCTGGCCAGGACCGCCTGACCGGCCGTGGACCAGGCTTCCTCCAGCACCTCGGCCACAGTGAAGCGCTCGGTTTCAGTCTCGGCTTCCGCTTCAGTCAGGCGGATCAGCCGTTCCAGTAATTCAATGGCGGTTTGCTGGCTCTGGCGGCTTTCGGTCAGGTATTCCTCCCGCTTGGCCTGGTTCTGGTCCGGATTTTTGAAATTGATCAGGTTCAGGTAGCCCAGGGAGGCGGCCAGGATGTTCTTGAAATTGTGGGCCAGCCAGCCGGCCAGCTCATTCTGGGCGGACCGGCGGCCCAGGAGCCGCTCCCGCTCCCGCTCTTTTTTCCTGGCCCCGGTTTCGGCCAGGAAGCGCCCGGCCAGAGCGGGCAGTTCCCGGAGATAGTTTTCAGTCTTCAAAACATAGGACCAGGCCCCCAGGGCCAGGGCATGGGCCATCGCGTCCTCTTCGCCCAGGCCCGTGGCCATGATGACCGGGGGCGGGTTGTCGAGGTGCTTGAGTTTTTCCAGGAAGTCCAGGCCCGTGGATTCGGCCACCAGGTATTCCGCCAGCACCAGATCCGGCCGGCGTTCCTGCACGGCGATGATGGCCTCGGCCACGGACAGGGCGGTCAGGGCTTCAAAGCCGGCGGCGGTCAGGGTTTCGGCCGCGGCTTCAGCCATGGGGCGGTTGTCCTCCAGGATCAGGATAAGGCTCATCCTCGGTCCTCCGGGGGAAGGGGCTTTTCCCGCCAGATGCTCAACCCCAGAAGGCCGGCTCCCAGGCAGATGGCCGTATCGGCGATGTTGAAGGCCGGCCAATGAAGGCCCCGCCAGTGGAAATCCAGAAAATCCACCACCGCTCCCCAACGCAGGCGGTCATGGATATTGCCCAGGGCGCCGCCCAGAATGAGCCCCAGGGCGGACAGGCGGGGAAGATCGCCGGGCGCGGCCTGGATGAAGAAATAGAGAAAGGGCAGGAGAGCCAGGACGGCCAGGAGGGCCATTTTCAGGCTTTGCTCCGGGCTCCCTTCGCCGGCCAGGAGGCTGAAGGCCGCACCGGTGTTGTAGGCCAGGACCAGGTTGAAAAAATCATCGATGACGGGCAGGGCCTCCCCGGGGCTCAAAAAGCGGCCGGCCGCGGCCTTGGCCGTCAGGTCCAGGGCCAGGACCGCCCCGCCCCAGGCGGCCGTAGGCCGCCATTTGGCCGCAAGGGACCGGGTTTTGGAAGGAGTTTTGTTCAGGGGAGGCGGCACTGGTCAGGTTTCACTGATGCTCGATAGTTCGCTCAAATGGGCCAGCCTGGGTTCGAGCTTGTCCAGGATGGTCCTGAAATCGTCCGGTTTGAGACCCACAAGGTCCCAGGCGGCCGGGGAAATGGGGGGGGCCAGGTCGTCGCCGGAATAGCCGAAACCCCAGCCCCTTATGACTGAATCGGCGATGTGGACGATGGCCGTGACTTCGGGACAGATCACGGCCCGCTCGGGGTGGTGGTGGAGGCGCATGGGTTCGGCCAGGCTTTCAGGCAGGTTCCAGTGTTCGGCCAGCCATTGGCCTATTTCGCCGTGGTGGAAATCCAGGACGGCCGCTTCGGCCTCGTAGAAAAACATCCGGCCCGACTGGGTCTGTTCCCGGATCAGCTTCAGGTCGTCGGGCAGGTTCAGGGCCAGGACCACTTTGCCCAGGTCGTGCAGGAGTCCGGCCACCAGGATCTCCTCGGCATCGTCCCGGCCCAGGGTCTCGGCCACGGCCCCGGCGGCCGCGGCGCAGCCGATGGAATGTTCCCACAATCCGGCCATGCTCTTCTGGATCATGTCGAAGACCGAACTGGTCAGCACCAGGCCCTTGACCACATCAAAGCCCAGGATCATCAGGGCCGAGGGGATGGAGCTGATTTTGCGGGACATGCCGAAGAAGGCGCTGTTGGCCATGCGCAGCACCTTGGCTGAAAGCACCTGGTCCTGGGCGATGAGGCGGCCGATTTCCGCCGCGCTCGTCTCGGGGTTTTCCACCATGCGGGATATTTTGGCCACGACCCCGGGGAGGGTGGGCAGGTTCTTGATGCGCTTGACTTCGCGCTTGGCGGCCAGGCGGTCGCTGGGCTGGGGGGCCTGGTCGATCACCATCAGGCTTCCTCTGCCGTTGCCTGCTCCGGCGGCGCTTCCGGGATAATGGCGTCCAGGGCCTCGTCCCTGGCCCGCCGGGCCTGGTCGATGAGGGCGTTTTTAAGGGCCGTCATCAGCGGCAGGCCGTCCGACCGCTCGAAGCGGGCCGTCACTTCGGCCTGGCGTTTTTGAAAAATTTCCTCCAGCTCCTCGGGGCTGAGCTGGTTTTCCTCTTCAATGACTATGGATTCAATGTTCAGCTTGGCCAGCATCCGCAACAAGCCTTCACTGACCGTAGCGCCCTGGCTGGCCAGGAGGGCCCCGTCGCCTCGCTGGATCTTCCGGGCCAGAACCTGGCCGGGCTGGGCGTGTTCAAGGGCAATGCGTTTCAACAGCCAACTCCAACCGGCACAAGAAACTGGCTTTTTGGGGCCGTCTTGTTGTATTATTGACCAAGCGGGGTGGTTCGCCGCATCCTTGCCGCGGGCCGGAAGTATTATAGCACTATTGCCGGCATTTACAACCTCCGGCCATCGGGAGCGAGGACTGAAAACAAGGTGAGCCTGAAATGTGAAAAGTGCGGCCACGAACCCGCCGCCCTGGACTGTCCCGCCTGCGGCGGGACGGCGCCCCGGTGGGCCCGGTTCTGCCTCCACTGCGGGGCGGGTCTGCCCGAGGAGGCCGGCGTTCCCGGAGAGCGCCGCCTTTGCCCGGACGGCAACTGCATAGGCATTCTGGACGCGGACGGGCGCTGCGTCATTTGCGGCCTGAACGGCTGAGATCACTGCCTGACGGAGAGGAGGAGGGGACCATGCCGGGTATGCTGGTGGGCGGCCTGGCCGCCTTGGTGGTCGGCCTGATAATGTTTTTTGCCTGGCTGGGGGCGGTCCTGGCCCTGGTCAAGGCCCTGGCCGCCCTGGGTCTCATCGGCGCGGGCGCTGTGGCCATATATCTGGGGTGGGAAGAGTTCCGGGACCAGAAGAAACCCAACCTGGATTTTTCCAGCCCGGCCGAAGCCGACCGCTATCGGGCCGAAGCCGCGGCTTACCAGGCGAAACTGGCTGAGATAAACAGCGGCGACTCCCCGGCCGAACCGCCGGCGGGCGGGCCGGAAGGGCCCTGACTATTCCAGCACCACCAAGAGGGCTTCAGCCTCCACCATGTCCTCTTCCTTGACGGCCAGGCTCTTGACCACGCCGTCGCGGGGAGCCGTGACCGGCACTTCCATCTTCATCACTTCCATGACCAAGAGCTCGTCGTCGGCCTGGACCTGATCCCCGGCCTTGACCAGCACTTTCCATATATTGCCGCTCATGGGCGCACGGACTTCCGCCATTTTTCCTCCCAAGTCAGGCCCGGTCTTGCGGGTGGATGCTGATATGGACGCATGATATCCCAAGCGGGAACTTAATGCAAGCCGTCCGGGCTTGCGCCGGCCGGCGAATGATAGTATAGTGTCTTGATTCTTTGGGGGCCCATAGCTCAATTGGTCAGAGTCGCCGGCTCATAACCGGTTGGTTCCAGGTTCGAGTCCTGGTGGGCCCACCAAGAATTAAAAAACTGTTGTCTCATATCGTCCCGGAAGTCAAACAAATTGTTGATTTCCGGGATTTTTATTGTCTAATGCCGTATCGTAGCGTCTCTTGACATCTCAGTAATTTGGGGGTAAATATAGGGGTAAAGAAAAATTTGGGGGTATCGGGGGCATAGGAGGGGGTATTAGATATGAAAACCGGAAAATTAACGGATGTTCAAATAAGGAGCCTGAAGCCCGGCTCTAAGCCGCAAAAACACACCGATGGAGGCGGCCTGATCTTGGTGGTAACTCCGGCCGGGGGTAAAAACTGGCGGGTCAAGTTCAGATTCGAGGGCAAGGAACAAACTTTGAGCCTGGGGGCTTGGCCTGTGGTGGGGCTGGCCGAGGCCCGGGAAAAGGCGCTGGCCGCCAAAAAGGAACTTAAGGCCGGCCTGAACCCGGCGGCCGAGAAACAGGCCATGAAGCGGGTCGAAAAAGAGGAAGCCCTGACCTTTGAGAAAGCGGCGGCGGCTTTCCTGGAATCCAGGCGGGAAAACGGCTATTCTGACCAGGCCACAGATGGTATTCAGGGTCGCTTGCAAAAACACATTTTACCGGCCCTGGGA
>JAITBV010000018.1 GCA_031283395.1 Candidatus Adiutrix sp. | reverse complement strand
CGATGCCGGTCCAGGAAGGCGGGGTCGGCCACATAGCTCTCCAGGGTGGCCTCCACCTGGTCGGGCAGCTTAAAGCCATCGGCGGCGAATATTTTCAAACCGTTGTCGTGGTAAGGGTTGTGGGAGGCGCTGATGACCACCCCGGCATCGGCCCTTAAACTGGTGGTGAGAAAGGCCAGGCCCGGCGTGGGCAGCGGCCCGGCCAGAAAGACATCCGCCCCCTGGCTCAGAAGGCCGGAGCAAAAGGCCTCTTCCAGCATATAGCCTGACAGGCGGGTGTCCTTGCCCACCACCACCCGGGGCCGCCGGTTCTTTTTCTCCTCCCTTAAATGCTGGGCCACGGCCCGGCCCAGGGCCAGGGCGAATTCGGCGGTCATGGGATATTGGTTGACCACACCCCTGACGCCATCAGTGCCGAAGAGCCGGCGACGGGCGGTCGTCACTTTTGCACCTCATTTTTTTGGTTTTCGGGAACGGACGGCTCCTGAGAGATGCCGACCGTGACCTGAATTTCTTTGGGACCTACGATGGTCACGAACCCCTCGGGCGGGATCAGGTTGACGGTGAAAGCGGCGTCATGGATCAGGCCGTCCACGGCCAGGGGCGTGGTTTCGAGCCGCACCACCTGGGCCAGAGTCTCCGGCGGCCCCAGAATGGTCACGTCCGACGGCTCCAGGGCCAATTTTTCCAGCAGGAAGGGGGGAGCGGGCCGGCCCACCAGGTTTAGCTTGACCGGCACCTGTTTCTGGGCCAGGACCAGGGCTTCAAATTCTATCGTTTCGGGATCGATGTCGGAGATCTGGACGCCCCGGGGCAGCTCTAAGGGGTCAAGACGCACCGGAAAGACATTGTAGCCTTCCTGGGCCCGGGACAGGTCCAGGGGCAGGATCAATTTTCGTTCGGACAGAAAACGCGCCCGGGCGGCGTTGGCCCGGACCCGCAGGGTCACTTCCTTGGGCGTCTCACCCTTGATTTGCAGGTTGTCCGGCAGGGAGTGCGGAGAGAGCCCCACGGTCAGGTCCAGAAGGCTGGTGTCCAGGCCGGCCAGGTTCAGCCAGAGGCAGAAGGACAGGGCCATGGAGACCGTCAGGGAGTATAAGCGCCCGCGCATCCTGAAAGCTCCGGGGTCAGCCGGCTTCCGGGACGCCCTGGGGCGGCGGCCCGGCACCAAGGTTCAAATAAGCCACCAGGCGATCGCGCAGATTGGCCGCCCCCATCATGACCACCACTTCCCCGTCCTTGACCAGGGAAACCAGGCCCCGCTCCTCTGAGACCACCACCACCAGGGCATCGGTTTCCCGGGACAGGCCTATGGCCGCCCGGTGCCGGGTGCCGAAAAAACGACTGACATTGTCCTCGGATGGCAGAAGCGGCAGAAAACAGCCGGCGGCGGCCAGGCGGCCGTCCTGGATGACCACCGCCCCGTCGTGTAGGGGCGAAGAGGTCTGAAAAACGGCCAGGAGCAACCGGTCGCTGACCTCCGCCCCGAGGGAGCAGCCGGCTTCAACGTATTCCCCCAGGCTCACCCCGCGCGCAAAGGCTATCAGGGCCCCGATGCGCTTTTCGGCCATGAAGAAGGCGGCCCGCACCACTTCATTGACCGTTTCCAGGGTCTGGTTGTCCCGGGTGAAGGTCAGCCGGGCCAGACGGGCCAGGCCCCGGCGGATATCGGCGGAAAACAGCACCACCACGATCAATATGAGGTCGCGGGCAAAGGACGAGATGATATAGCGCAGGGTCTGGAAATCAAAGCGGGCGGCCAGGAAATAGGTGCCCATGACCAGGCCCAGGCCGAGAAACACCTGGCCGCTGCGGGTGCCCCGGACCAGCCGGATGACATAGAATATCAAAAGCCCCACCAGGAAGATGTCCGCCACATCCTCCCAGCCCATGGTTTTCACCGCCGTCCATATGGCGCCCATTTCAAGCACTGGTCAAATCCACCATCTTCCTTGCGTCAAGCGGCCGAGCGGACGGCCAGGGCCAGGTCCACCGCCGGCCGGTTCGGGCCGGCCCGATGCACCCGCAGGATCTCGGCCCCCTTCAGCACGGACAGGGCATCGGCCACCGCGGTCAGGCCGTCGCGGGCCGCGGGCGGGCCGTCCCCCAGAATGGACCGGAAAAAACCCTTCCGGGACAGGGCCATGACCCGGCGGTAACCCCGGGGCAGGACCCGGTCGAAATGCTTGATGAGGGACAGGTTGTGAGCCACGGTCTTGCCGAAACCGATACCGGGGTCCAGCCAGACGAGTTCCCGGGGCACCCCGGCGGCTTCGGCGGCCCGGGCCCGCGAAAGGAGGAAATCGTGGATCTCTCCCACCAGGTCGTCATAGCGGGGGGCTATCTGCATGGTGGCCGGGTCGCCCCGCATATGCGTCAAAATCACCGGCACCCGCCATTCGGCGGCCACGTCCAAAAGGCGGGGGTCTTTCCGGCCCGCGTGGATGTCGTTTATGATGGCCGCCCCGGCGGCCAGGGCCTTTTCGGCCACGCCGGCCTTTGAGGTGTCAATGGAAACGGGACGGCCGGTCCTCTTCACCAGGGCGGTCAGGACCGGCGAAAGGCGAGCCCACTCCTCGTCCTCGGCCACCGAATGCGAACCGGGCCGGGTCGATTCCGCGCCCAAATCGAAAAGGTCGGCCCCGTCGGCCTCCTCGGCCAGGGCCGCCTCCACCGCCTCTTCCGGGCTCCCGAAACGGCCGCCGTCGGAAAACGAATCCGGGGTCAGGTTGATGATGGACATCAAAAGAGGCCGGCTGAAATCCAGGGTCCAGGCCCCGGCCCCGGTCCGCCAGGCGAGAAGGTCAGCGGTCATCTCCGCTCTCTTCGCCGCCGGGCCGCTCACTACCGGTTTCCGGGCCGGTTTCCGCCTCCCCCGGCCGGGGTTCGCCGGATGCGGGCGCCGGCGGCGGCTCCGTCTTTCGGGTCCAGTTCGGACGGGGCAGGCCCTCGTCTTTCAGGGCCTGGGCGCAGACATCCAGGACCTCCTCGGCCTCCAGGGTCTCTTTTTCCAACAACCGCTCGGCCAGGGCGGCCAGCGTGGCCTGATGCCGGGAGATGATCTCCTGGGCCCGCTGGTGGGCGCCGCTCATGAGTTCGGCCACTTCCTGGTCAATGCGCTGGGCCGTGGCCTCGGAATAATCGCTGTGCTGGGCTATCTCCCGGCCCAGGAATATCTGCTCCTCCTTCTTGCCGAAGGCCTGGGGCCCCAGGGATTCGCTCATGCCCCACTTGCAGACCATGTTGCGGGCCAGGTCGGTGGCCCGCTCAATGTCGTTGCCGGCGCCGGTGGTCATCTGGTTAAGGGCCACCTCTTCAGCCACCCGCCCTCCCAGGAGCATCACCAGACGGGCCTTGAAATAATCCCGGCTGTA
>JAITBV010000010.1 GCA_031283395.1 Candidatus Adiutrix sp. | reverse complement strand
GGCGGGCAACATCACCGGCCCCCCTGGGGCCGCCATTTGACGCTTTTGGCGGTCGGCACGGACTGGATAACGACCTTAAGGCCCCGGCGGGAAAGCTGGGCCAGCAAGGCCAGTTCCTCCCGGCGGGCGAAAAAGGTTTCGGCCAGGCGCTGGCCCTCCTCGCGGGAGAGCCGGTCCAACTGGTTGCCGAGGTTCAGTTCCTTAAGGTCCAGGCCGGCCTCGGCGGCCTCCAGGGCACCAGCCAGGCTCTTGAAAATCAACAGGACGCGTTTTTCAGCCAGCTCGGGGCCGGCCAGGAACCCGGCCAGGCCCGGCAGGGGACGGAAGTGGGCCTGGCTGATTTCCGGCGGCAGGCCCAGGCGCATGATCCTCTGGGCCTGGGGGTCGCCGGCCGTGTCGCCGTCGGCCACGACTATGACCTCCGCCCCGAGATGGGGCACCCAGGCCGCGGCTATCTGGCCGTGTATGAGCTTGGAGTCCACGCGGGACCAGACCAGGGTCACTGTCAGCCTCTTCCCTCGGAATTCAAGACCCGCACCCCTGGCCCAGAAGTTCCCCGGCCACGTTGATGCTCTTGCGGCCGTATTCGCCTATGGCTTGGGCGGCTTCGGACAAAAGGGACCTTTCCCGGAGCTGCACGGCTTTCAGCAGCATGGGGAGGTTGACGCCGGAAAGAACTTCCACCCGGCCCTCGGCCAGAAAGGACAGGCTGATGTTGGAAGGGGTGCCCCCGAACATATCGGTCAGGACGAGCACCCCGGCCCCCTTGTCCAGGGCCTCTATGGCCGCGCCCACGGCCTCGCGCAGGGATTCCGGGCTGCGGACGCTGTCTATGGAAACGGGCAGGCAGCCTTCCAGGCCGCCGATGATGAATTCGGCCGTCCTCAGGAGCTCCTGGCCCAGGGAACCGTGGGTAACTATGACCAGACCAATCATGCCGGAACACCTCGTAAAATATCGCGATGCCGCAGCGTCAGCGGCCCGTCGAAAGCCAGGCTCAGGGCGGCCTTGAGGGCCTCGGCCACGGCCACGCTGCGGTGCTGGCCGCCGGTGCAGCCGACCGCTATGGTCAGATAGGACTTGCCCTCCTTCCGATACAGGGGCAGGAGATAATCCAGGAGAGCCGAAAAGCGCCTCAGAAAGCCCTCCGTTTCCGGGGCGCCCATCACGAAGTCGCTGACGGCCGGGTCGCGGCCGTCCAAGGCGCGCAGTTCGTCATGATAGAAGGGATTAGGCAGGAAGCGCACGTCCACCATGAGGTCGGCCTCCGGGGGCAGGCCGTTCTTGAAGCCGAAGGAGAGTATCTCCACGGACATGGACCGGCTGGCGCCCTCCTGACTGAAGCGGTCCATGACCAGTTCCCTCAAAGCCCCGGCCTTCAGGGCGCTGGTGTCTATGACCTCGTCGGCCACCTCGCGCAAGGGGAGCAGATGGTCCCGCTCGGCCCTGATGCCCGCCACCAGATCACCGTAAGGGGCCAGGTGGTGGGGCCGCCTGGTTTCCGAAAAACGCTTGACCAGGACTTCCTCGGCCGCATCGATGAACAGAAGGCTGAGTTCATAGCCCAGGTCGCGGGCCTCCCTGAAGCGGTCCTCGAACTGGCGGGCCAATTCCGGCTCCCGGGCGTCCATGCCCACGGCCAGGCGGATGAAGCCCCCGCTCTCCTTGCGCAGGGCCAGGAACTTGGACAGGAGGTCCACGGGGAGGTTGTCTATGGCCAGATAGCCAAGGTCCTCCAGGGCCTTCAGGACGGTACTCTTGCCCGACCCGGAAAGGCCCGTGACGATCAGAAGGCGGCCGTGACAGGTTTGAATCATGTATCGAGGTCTTTATCCCCTCCGGGGAGGCGAAGGTTCAGGCCGGGGCTGCCAGGCCGCGCAGCAGGCAATCCAGGATCCCGTTGATGAAGGCCACCGAATCGTCGTCACCGTAGCTCTTGGCGATCTCCAGGGCTTCGTTGAGGCTGACCCGGGCCGGGATATCGCCGCGGTGGAGCATCTCGTAATAGGCCAGCCGGATCAGGCCGCGGTCCACCGGGGACATTCGGGCCAGGGTCCAGTTGACCGCGGCCCGGCCTATCTCGGCGTCCAGCCCGGCCTGGGCGGCGGCGACCCCGAAAAACAGTTCCCGGGCCAGGGGCCAGGCCCGTCTGAATTCCCGGGCCGACAGTTCCAGGGCGTTCTCCGGGTCGTTTTCCGGGCTGAAGGCGGCTTCAAAGGTCTCAGCCGTGGCCTCCGGCAAACCGCCTTCCAGATCGCGCTGGAAAAGGAGCCTTAAAGCCAGTTCCCGGGCCAGGCGACGGGAGCCCGGCCCTCGTCGGGCCGGGCCGGGAGGAGGCCCGAGAGGCGGGTCCGCCGCCATCAAACCCGGTCCAGGGCCCGGAGCAGATCGGCCATTTCCATGGCCGTCAGGGCCGCGTCGAAACCCTTGTTGCCGGACTTGGTCCCGGCCCGCTCCACGGCCTGCTCAATGGTGTCGCAGGTCAGGACTCCGAAGGCCACCGGGAGACCGGAAGCCAGGGAGACCTGGGCCAGGCCCTTGGTCACCTCGCCGGCCACATATTCGAAATGGGGCGTGGACCCCCGAATTATGGCCCCCAGGGCCACTATGGCGTCGTAACGGCCGGATTCAGCCAGTTTTTTGGCCGCCAGGGGCAGTTCAAAAGACCCCGGGGTCCACACCACGACCAGATCGTCGTCTTCGGCCCCATGACGCCTTAAGGCATCCAGGGCGCCCTCCAAAAGGCGCCTGGTCAGAAAATCGTTGAACCGGCTCACCACCAGGGCCATTTTAAGACCCCGGGCGCTCAGCTGCCCTTCCAAAACCCTGTTCGGGCCGCTCGCCTCACCTGTCGCCATTTAAGGCCTCCCCTTTTGCGGCGCTTTCAAATAAGCGCTAATTATCATCTTCCAGATGGAGGGCGTGGCCCATCTTCTGGCACTTGGTCTTCATATAGTCCAAATTTTCCGGCCGGGGCGCGACTTCAATGGGCACCCGTTCCGCCACTTTCAGGCCGTATCCCTCCAGGCCGACTATTTTGGCCGGGTTATTGGTCAGAAGCCTCATTTCGACCACGCCCAGATCCCGCAGCACCTGGGCGCCCAGGCCGTAATCGCGCAGGTCGTCGGCAAACCCCAGGGCCCGGTTGGCCTCCACCGTGTCGCAGCCCTGGTCCTGAAGGGCGTAGGCCTTGATCTTGTTGACCAGGCCGATGCC
>JAITBV010000226.1 GCA_031283395.1 Candidatus Adiutrix sp. | reverse complement strand
AACGGCTGGAGCCTTGATGAAACCCAATGGCCTGAAAAACGCGATCTGCGGACCTTTAAAAAATGGTTCCATATCGCCATTTGTTCAATGGTGATCGACCTGGCTGACAAGCAGCCGATGATTGAATCGGATTATTAAAGCTTAACCCACCTCCGCATAGATATATTTTGTCGGGACGGCAGGCTTGTAAGCAGTCGGGGCCATAAGCGAGCTATCATTGCCTTATCCGCCCGATATACGGGAACTGGCTACGGAAACAGTTATGAAACAAGCTCAGATGCTTGCTGATGAGCCGGCGGCGGTTTGACAGGGGCGAGGAAGGGTAATATAATATCAATTTAATAAAAGTTTTCGGGTTTTGGGGGAGTGAGGGCATGGAGAGAATCGCGGATGCGGTCCGGCCGGCCGGCTGGGCGGATGCCCCCCCACGGCCCTGGTTCGGGCAAAACCCGCGGGTCCATGCCGCCTCCCCCTGGTTCGAGGTCTATCTTCTGCCCTGCGGGGGCTGGGCCATCTACGAGCCGGGCCACTTCCAGGAAGTTATCTCCTTCCTTTTCGAGGGCCGGGAGCGGGCCCTTTTGTGGGATACGGGTCTGGGCCTGGGAGATATGCGGGCCCTGGTGGAGAGCCTGACCGCTAAACCCCTAACCGTCGTTAACAGCCATGCCCATTTCGACCACATGGGCAGCAACTGGCGGTTCGGGGCCGTCCACGCCTCGGGCCACCCAGTGGCCCGGGCCCGCATTTCCCGCGGCTTGGGGCGGAAGGCTGTGGCCGAGCACATGAGCCCGGACCAGTTCTCGCGGCCCTTCCCCCCCGGCTTCGACCCGGCCGGATACGAGATACGCGGGGCCGACCATATACCGGTGGCTGAGGGCGAATCCTTCGACCTCGGCGGCCGGCTCTTTGAGGCCCTGGCCACGCCCGGGCACTCGCCCGACAGCCTTATGCTTTTCGATGGCGATAATTCCATCCTCCTGACCGGGGACACCTTTTATCCGGCCGCCCTTTACACCCACCTGGACGCCGGAGACGGCATGGCCTCGGATTTCCAGGCCTATCGGGCGACCATGGACCGCCTGGCCCGGGATTACGGCCGGGTGCGCCATCTTTACTGCAGCCACAACGAACCGGTCCAGCCCGGGGCCAGGCTTATCGAGGCCGCGGCGGCCTTTGAGGCGGTCGCGGCCGGGAGCCATTCCTTCCGCGAGGACGCCCGCGGCCTGCGCCTCTACGAATTCGACGGTTTCGCCCTGGTGGCGGACCCCGTGAAAGCCCGGTTGTGAGTCCGACCAGGCCGAAAAAACCCGGAGACCGGCCCCTCTGGCTCCGGCCAATCAAAACAGGAGAACGACACCATGATTCGTGCCCCCCGCCTGATCCCGCTTCTGGCCATTCTTTTCCTTCTGCCCGGTTCAGCCTTCGGCCAGGGCGGCGACTTCCGCTCCCAGCTCCTGAAAAAGGATTCCCTGGTCATCGGCACTTCCCCCGACTACCCGCCCTATGAATCCCTCGACGGCGACAAGCTGGTGGGCTTTGACATCGAGCTTTTTGAAGCCGTGGGCGCGGCCTTGGGCCTGAAGGTCGAATGGAGCCAGATGAACTTTGACAACATCCTGGTGGCGGTGCCGGCCGGGCAGGTGGATATAGGCGTATCCGCCTTCACTTTCAGTGAAGAACGGGCCAAGAACCTCCTGTTCAACAAGGTCCCCTATCTCAAGACCGCCCAGGTGGCGTTTGTCAAGGCCGATTCCAAGATCAAAACGGTCGAGGATTTCCAGGGCCATCACTTCTACGCCGGCTTGGGCACCACCGGGGAGGGCGCCTTAAAGGAAATAAATGGTGTGCAAATAAGCAACACCATGGATTACCAGATAGCCTTTGAAATGCTGGGCCGGGGCCAGCTTGACGGAGTGGTCTGCGATGTGGCCGTGGGTGAAGGCTATGTAAAATCCCTCAATCTCAGGGCCATCGAGCCGCCCTTGGTGGATGAGGAAAACTTCACCATTACCCGGCTGGGCAATGACGCTCTGGCCGCGGCCATAGACGCCGAATTGGCCAAGATAATGAAGACCGAGGCCTATGAAGCCCTGCGCCTGAAATTCGGCCTGTAAGGCCGCCGGACTCCGGCTAAAACAGGGGTTTTGGCCGGAGTCGCCCCAAAGGCGGGCCCATGAACATGCTGGAATATATGTTTACCTCCGAAAGCCTGCGCGTTTTGGGCTTCGGGGCCTTGCTCTCGGTGGAACTGGCCGTGGGTTCGCTGATAATGGGTGTGGGCCTGGGCGTCATCGGGGCCATGGGCCGCATTTCCCGGCGGCGCTTCCTCCGCTGGCTGGCCGCGGCCTACGTGGAGTATTTCCGCGGCACTCCGATGCTTTTGCAGATCATGTTCCTGTTCATCGGCGTGCCCGCCCTCTACCAATTGATAACCGGCACCCCCACCAGAATAAGCCCCCTGGTCGTCGGGCTTCTGGCCATGGGCATAAATTCGGGCGCCTATACCACCGAACTCATCCGCTCGGGCATCCAGGGGGTGGACAAGGGCCAGATGGAAGCGGCCCGCTCCCTGGGGCTGTCCTACTTCCGGGCCATGCGCCACGTGATCCTGCCCCAGGCTTTCAAGCGCATCATCCCCCCTTTGGTCAACGAGTTCATAGTGCTCATCAAGGATTCCTCCCTGGTTTCCACCATCGGCGTTGTTGAGTTGATGGGCGGCGCGCGCGCCCTCGGGACCAAGTATTATACCCTTCTGCCCTTTCTCTTCCTGGCTTCCCTCATCTATTTGTCGCTGACCTTGAGCGTGTCCGTCCTGGCCCGCCGCCTGGAGAAAAGGTTGAGCGCCGGTGATTGAAGTCAAGGGTCTTCACAAGAGTTTCGGCCGGCTGGAAGTGCTGCGGGGGGTCGATTTCACCATCCGGGAGGGGGAGATCATCGTCCTCGTCGGCCCGTCCGGTTCCGGCAAGTCCACCCTCATGCGCTGCATCAATGGGCTGGAGGAGGCCACCAGCGGCAGCGTCCTGATAGACGGCGTGGACGTGACCCACCCCAACACCAAGCTGGACGCCATCCGCGCCAGCGTCGGTTTCGTCTTCCAGAGCTTCAACCTCTTCCCCCACCTGTCGGTGCGGCGCAACATAACCCTGGCCCCCACCGTGGTCAAGAAAACACCAGTGGACGAGGCCGAGGAGGTCTGCGCCGATCTCCTGGCCAAGGTGGGCCTCGCGGACAAGATCGACGCCTTTCCCAACCAGCTCTCCGGGGGCCAGCGGCAGCGGGTGGCCATTGCCCGGGCCCTGGCCATGAACCCCAAGTATATGCTCTTCGACGAACCCACCTCGTCGTTGGACCCGGAAATGATAGGCGAGGTCTTGGCGGTGATTCGCGACCTGGTCCTGGCGGGCATGACCATGGCCATCGTCACCCACGAAATGGGCTTCGCCCGGGAGATCGCCACTTCCGTCGTCTTCATGGACGAGGGCCTCTTGCTGGAACGCTCGCCGCCGGAGAGGTTTTTTACCCGGCCCGAAACCGCCCGGGCCGCCGAGTTCGTGGGTCGGATACTGTAGATGGGGATGGAGAAGAAAAGGTCAATGCCCCGGCCGGACGCCGGACTGGAAGTGCCGGGTGACCCGGGCTTCTTAGAGCGGGATTCAGGTTTTCGGGTTTACGAGATCCACGGCCGGCAGTATAAACTTCCGCTCGTGGACGATGTCAGCGCGACCAAGGAGCGGCTCCTGATGTCCGCCTCCATTATGTTCGCCAGAAAGGGCTACGCCGCCGTTTCCATCCGGGATATTGCCAGAGCCAACGGCCTTAAGCCATCTTCCATATACAACCATTTCCAGAGCAAGGAAGCCCTCTGGGCGGCCGTCCTGGAACACTTCAAAAAAACCCATCTCTTCTCTTTCGGTCACCTGGAAAAACTCATCAACCAGGCCCGGACTTTTGAAGAAGTTCTGGAGCATCTTTTTTATGAGCCCAGAAGGCTCAATAATCATTACCTGAACCACGGCTTCAGCCTTATCACAACGGAACAGGTCAACGACCCCCTGGCGGCGGAGGCCTTCCATTTCATATTCAAATATAGTATTGATTTCATCAAAAAGAAATTCGACGACTGCGTGGCCCGGGGCTTGGTCCAGCCCTTTGACACCCAAGTGGTGGCCTCCCTTATCATGAGTACCGTCCACATATGCATTATCGCCAAGGTGCAGGAATTTGAAGGCGGCCCGGTTGTTTTCCAGGCGGAAAAGGTGGCTGCCGACCTGGAGCGTTTTATTCTCTGGGCGACGGGCCAGAAGCCGGCATCGTAAAGTATTGCGGGTTACTTATTGACTAAGCAAAATAATTTGGGGGAAGCCCCTTTCCTGTCTGAAGACGAATACCTGGTCCGTCTGCGTCGGGCCGACCGGATCAAACTGGCCGGCCGGTTCATGCGTCATTGCCATCGCCCGCTTTTGGCCGCGGTCCTGGCCGCTGTCGCCATATGGGGGGCCCTGGTCCCGGTCCTGTGGAGCCTTTCGGGCCTGCACTTGAAAGCCCTGGCCGGTTATGGGCCGGCGGTGGCCATCCTGGGTTCGGTGCCCGCCCTGGTCGTCCGGTTCTCGCTTTTTTTTCTGGGGGTAACGGCCCTCGGCTCTTTTCTTCTCCTGAGTTTCAACAATCTTGTGGCCCGCTGCCTGGAGGGCGAAGCGCCGGGCGGCTGGGCCGAGGCGGTCCTGTTGCTCCTGGCCCCCTGGGGGCGTTGGCGGGGCCTTTGGGCGCCCCTGGGGTGCTGGCTGGGTCTGGCCGCGGCCTGGGGGGCGCCCCTGGCCCTGGTGAGTCTGGTGCCCTATGCGGGGCTGGTTCCGGTTTTGGCCGGGACGGCCGTTTTCGCCCTGCTCCATAATTGCGCCATGTGGCACCTTATCCACCTGGAACACGAGGAGCCCGGCCTTTGGGCGGCCGTGGCTCTGCCCTTCCGGGTGCTGAGCCACAGCTATGTGCTGTGGCGCCAGACCCTGGGTCTGGGCGTTATAGCCTGCCTGCCCGGCCTAGCGGTGATGGGCGCGGCCCTCTCCCCGCTCTGGACCGGTTTTTTCCTGTCCGGGCTGGTGTTTTTGCTGGGCGCGGCCCTTTTGGTGCCGGGCCTGACTTTTTTCGGCTGCTATTTCGCCCTGGCCTATAAACAGGCCCTGGCCAATTACCGGCTTCACAGCCGTCCGGATCCGGCGGCTCCGCCGACGGCCGAATAAAAATATTCACTGACCGGACGATGGGAGTCGAACCGGGGCGGATATTTGGTCCGCCCTCGGCCGGGATATGATGTCAGTGGTGAGTTTTAGGCCTCTGGAGTCGGACCGGGGGCGGAGGCCAGGTCCACCCTCGGCCGAATGGGGTCAATACTCGCGGCGCATGGGCCTGGGGCCCCGGTCTTCGCGGCCCCGGGCTTCGTTGATGCGCAGGCTGCGGCCGCCTACATCCTTGCCGTTTAAGGCGTCAATGGCCGCCAGGGCCTGTTCGTCATCCATTTCCACAAAACCGAAACCGCGGGGGCGGCCGGTTTCCCGGTCAGAGATGAGGTTGACCGAATGGACCGTGCCGTGGGGGGAGAAGAGGTCTCTGACCTCGTCGGGGGTGGACTGAAAGGGCAGGTTGCCGACATAAATCGTTTTTACCATGAGATGATGTTCTCCGTCGAACAGATATTCTCCCGGCCCGGAGACCGGGATTCTAGATTCCGGTCCAAGGCCGAAAAGGTCTAGCGTGGATAGGCGTCTTGGGCGAAGGCCGCCGGTGTTCATTCGCTTTTAAAATCGGGGGGGTTGTCAATATCAGGAAACCGGCCCGTGCGGGCCGCCGGGGAGGAGGAGATGTTTCCGGGAAACAATGAGCGAGGCCGAAAAGAAAACTAAACAAAAGCCGTCTGCCTGTCAAATGTCAAAAAAACCATGCCGCCGAAATGAACCCGAGGGACAACCAAAAGAACCCGAATCTTTAAACTATTATTGACCGATAATAGCCTTTCCCGGTCTGAAAAGCAAGTAAAAAACGCCCGGTCAGATACAAAAAAATGGTTCGTCCGCGGTCTGCCAGAGATGAAAGGCGGCCAGGGCCGCGGCCCGGGCCAGGGCCCGGGATTCGGTCCCGCCCAAGCGGAAGGAACGGCGGTTGGTCCGTCCGGTCCGCTCCAGGGCGCTGTCGATAACCAGGGCAGTTTCCCCGGGGGCCGGGGCTTCGGGGGCAGCCCGGGCGGTCAGGTGGAGGCGCATCTCTCCGGCCGCCACCGGGGGGGGGCCTGGCCAGCCCGGGCCCGGCTCCCAGGCCCCGGCCCAGGCCGCCTCGGGGAGAGCCGGGCCCAACAGGCCGCTCAAGCGGCCCCGGGTGACGGCATCGCAAAGGCTCAGCCGCCAGCCCCCCCTGACCAGCCGCGCGGCCGCGGCCTCGGCCAGGGTCTCCCCGTCCCGGCTGAAGATATGGCCGGCCAGCCGTTTTTCCAGTTCGGCCAGGGCGGGGTCCAGTTTCGCGGCCAGGTCCGCCTCGCTCTCCCCAGAGGCGGTCACCAGCACCCGCACCATGTCCGGGGAGGCCAAAAGGCCAACGGCGGGGTTTTCGCCGGCCATCAGGTCGGCTATGCGGCTGTCCACCGCGCTCTCGCCCAGGCCGGCCGTTTTGAGGACAATGGTCTTAAGGCGGCCGAAAAGCGCCGGAAACTGGGTTTTCAGGCGCGGGGCCACCCACTGGCGGACCATTTCTTTCATCTCCGCAGGCACGCCCGGGAGAAAGGCCATGAGTTTGAGTTCCCCGGCCAGGGCAAAGCCCGGAGCCGTGCCCAGGGGGTTGGGCACCAATAGGGCCGAGCGGGGCAGCCAGGCCTGGCGGAGATTGTTGTCCGTAAGGGTGTAGCCCCGGCGGCGGAAGAGGTCGCGCAGTTCCGCGGCCAGTTCTTCATGGAATTCCAGTTCCAGGCCGAAGGCCTCGGCCGCCGCTGGCCGGGTCAGGTCGTCTTCGGTCGGGCCCAGGCCGCCGGTGACCAGGATGACCTGATGTTCATGCCAGGCCCGCCGGAAGGCTTCGGCCAGGCGGGCCTGGTCGTCCCCCACCGCCGTATGCCGGACCACCCGCACCCCTTGCCCGGCCAGGTATTCGGACAGCCAGGCGCTGTTGGAATCCACCAGGCGGCCCAGCATCAGTTCGCTGCCGGTGGTCACGATCTCCGCGTGGACGGTTCCGCTCAAGGTTCAGCTTTCCTGATCCAATCCAAGCGCCAGGGCCTTGAGATTCAGTTCCCGGGATCGGGCCGGGGCCAGTTCGGCCACCAGGGCCGGCCAATCGGGGCCGCGGAGGTCCAAGGTCCGGATCAGGGCCCCCAGGAGCACTATGTTCTGGCCCCGGGGGTGCCCCAGTTCCCGGGCCAGCCGCCCGGCCGGGATCACCCGCGCGGACGGAACCAGGCGCCGCAGTTCCTCGATTACCCCGGGGGGATATTCAGCCTGGCCGGCGGCCACTGACAGGGGCGGGATCTTCTGGTCGTCCGTCAGGAGGAAGCCCCCCGGCTTCAGATAGGGAAGGTGGCGCAGGGCTTCGGCGGCCTCGAAGGCGATGAGGCCATCGGCGTCCCCAAGGCCGAAATGGGGTGAACAGACCCCGGCCCCGTAGCGGACTTGAGTTATGACACTGCCTCCGCGCTGGGACATGCCGTGGACCTCCGAGACCTTGACCTCGTGGCCCAGATTCAGGAGACCGGCGGCCAGGATCCTGGAGGTCAGTATGGTCCCCTGGCCGCCCACGCCGGCCAGGATCAGGCTGGTCACGGACATGGCGGGCCTCCGGGCTGGATCTCAAGGGCTTCGAAGCGGCAGACCGACAGGCAGTAGCCGCAGCCCAGACAGAGGCCGGGGTCTATGGCGGCCGTGTCCTGGCTGAAGGCCAGGGCCGGGCAGCCCACGGAGAGGCAGTCCCGGCAGCCCAGGCAGTTTTCAGTCCGCACCCGGGCCCGGCGGCCGTCGTGGGCGGCCTTGAATTCCGGCAAGAGCACACATGGCTTTTGGGCTAGTATGACCCAGGGGCCCGGCGCGGCCAGGGAGCGGTCCAGGGCTTCGTTGACCGCGGCCGCGTCAAGGGGGTCCACTGCCAGTAGCCGGTCTTCGGAGAGGCCCAGA